>CAYNFT010000027.1:0-10369 GCA_964396535.1 uncultured Dehalococcoidales bacterium
ACCACATCCTCCAGAGTATCGCCCAGCCAGTTGTTTACCTTTCTCAGGTATGCCGCCAGAATAGCCCAGCCAATTGGAAAAACGAGCAAAACCAGAACACCCACAAGAATAGCCCAGGGGTTAGGCACCTGAATACCCCAGCCAATGAACATACCTGGAATAAACATGAGAGCGGGAGCCTGGAGGTCAGTCCTGATGCCAAAAATGATGCGGCTAAATATGTCCCGTCCCAGATTATCCGTGCCCAGGATGTGCTCTGCTGATGGGGCACTCAGGCGTTCTGCCAGACTAAGTTCGTTTTGTCCATAAGGAGCGAAGTTCGGACCCACCACCGCGGCCATTATGGATATAAAAACAAGTACCAGGCAGAAAATCAGCCAGCCTGTAGGTATTCTCAGGCGCGGTGCCGGTTGTTCTTCTCTCTGTTCGGATGATACCGGCGCGTGGCTAAAGTGATTATAGGCAATCTCTATTAGGTCTGCTGCCAGCTTGACCAGCACCACGACCAGAACGAAGAACCAGGCGACTCCAAACATCACCGGGAAATCCCGCTGAGTTGCTGTTTCAAATACGAGTCTTCCCAACCCGGGCTGTGCCAGATTCTGCTCCACGAACAGGGTTACAACGATAATAGCCCCCACCAGCTTCAGCAATCTGATTACCAGTTTAATACTGAGGTGTCGTGCCAGCGCCCAGCAGGGAGCAGACAGCTTTCCTGGCCAGTTTGCCAGCTCCCCGTGACCTGCCTGAACCAGCAGCCACGCTGGCAGCATCGAGGAAAATAACGCCGCCCAGAATATCCACGCCGGAGAGTCCAACGATATAGACCACTCCCATCTGACGAATAAGAAAACAATAAAAAAAGTACCAAACATAAAGATAGGAGTGCTGACACCGTTACTGACCAGCACCAGCCGTAACACCTGCCTTACCCGTGCCAGCCAGCTTGGGCGGTCGGTTACTCGGCTGATAAGCATGCCGAGGAATAGTAGCACAGCGGCAATGGCCAGGCTCAGGAGACCCCCAGAGACCAGGACCCGTGCCGTGACTCCCAGACGTTCGCCAATCATCTCAGCTACCGGCTCACCCTTCCACAGTGAGGTAGCCCAGTCCCAGCTTGCGGAATCGTAAGAGGCGGTGATTTTCATCTGCCCCGTATCGTTCATCCGATCAATCACACTCGTGGGAATGGCTCCCCTGAGGGCAATCAGTATCAGCCAGACCACGAGGAGAATCAAGCCGGCAAAGACCACCCGCCGCCCTACCGCGATAAGTTCTCGTTTGTCCTCTGGACTCATCTGCTACTCGCTCAAATCGGTATTGCTTTTACATTCTACGGATAACAGGTGCGCCTATTCTAGTCTGTAAAATGGCTAACGTCAATTCTCTAAAACAGAGGGTTGCGACTTTGGAGAGGGGGAATGGTTTTAAAACAACCCGGCTATGACTGCGCTAGCTGCCAGGATTTGCCTTCGGTGGTAATAGCCGGAGCAATCACCATCTCCGCTTTGTGCATCTCCCGGATATTGAAAGCACCACAAACGCCCATTGCCGTGCGAAGAGCCCCGACCAGATTCTGGCTGCCATCGGTAACCGAAGTGGGACCGAAGAGAATTTGCTCCAGTGTGCCTGACGTACCAACTTTTATCCGGGTTCCCCTGGGGAGTGCCGGGTGGGGGTGAGACATTCCCCAGTGATAGCCATGACCCGGTGCCTCTCTGGCTTGAGCAAAGACGGAACCTATCATCACCGCATCAGCACCGGCAGCAATGGCTTTACACACATCGCCACCCTTGCGAAAACCGCCATCGGTAATTATTGGCACGTACCTTCCCGATTCCTTCTGGTACTGGTCTCTGGCGGCAGCACAGTCGATAGTAGCTGTTATCTGGGGAACACCAATGCCGAGGACTTCCCTGGTAGTGCAAGCAGCCCCGGGACCAACTCCAACCAGAACTCCAGAAATCCCCGTTCTCATCAGCTCTAAACAGGCAGTGTAGCTTACGCAGTTACCGACAACGACAGGCATTGGTACAGACTCAATAAGCTCGGGGAAAATAAGTCCGCGAACACTCTTCGATGTATGACGGGCAGAGGTAACGGTTGACCCTACAATCAGAATATCAGCCTTAGCTTCAGCAGTTATCGGGGCGAAACGTTTGGTGTTAGCCGGGGTTGCTGCAACGGCACATACTGCGCCTGCCTTCTTAATCTCCTGTATTCGTTCGCCAATCAGGTTTTCTTCAATCGGCTGGGAATAAATCTTTTGAAGCAGTGAGGTGACTTCCGCATTAGATGCTTGAGCAATTTCAGCCAGCACCTCTTCAGGATTATCATACCGGGTTTGTACCCCTTCCAGATGAAGCACGGCAAGTCCGCCCAGCCTACTCATAATTATGGCAAGGTTGACATCCACCACCGCGTCCATAGCCGAGGTTAAAAAAGGAATGGCAAAAGTTAAATCCCCTATCTTGAAATCAATGTTTGTCTGTTCAGGATTGATGGTTACATCTCCAGGTACGATGGCAACTTCATCAAAACCATAGGAACGCCTGAGTTCTTTGAGCTTGGGCTTAGGAGCAGCCATTTAACTCCCCCTTTTTAAAAGAACTATAGCAAAATAGGTGGTTAAAATCAAGAATTTTGCGCTTTTCTACCACCACTATTTTGGAGGGATTTTAAAAACCCATCCCCCTGACCCCCTTCCCTTGAAAAGGGAAGGGGGAATAATTTGTTAAAGGGGCTTCGCCCCTTTTAATCCCCATACTAAACAATGTTTATCAAAGGGAAGGGGGGAAGCTTTTTATAAGAGAGGCTTCGCCTCTCTTTGACTCTCCTTATTTTGGGGTGAGGTAAATAAAAAATCTTAAAGGTGGACAGTTGATGAGGGGCAGGCTATAATAACAATGGTTAATCCATAACAATTAACCCCTCAGCGCTAAGCAAAGATTAAGGGAAGATAAAGGGTAATGCCTACCCTCTATGTTGTAGCTACCCCAATTGGTAATCTGGAGGATATTTCCCGGCGTGCCCTTCGGGTGCTCCGTGAAGTGGAAATTATCGCTGCTGAAGATACCCGCAAGACAAAACGGCTTCTCTCTACCTACGATATCAGGACACCGATGACAAGTTATCACGAACATAATAAATGGACTAAACTGGATTATATCCTGGGTTGCCTTGAAATAGAAGATGTAGCCCTTGTCTCTGAGGCAGGAACACCGTGCATGTCTGACCCCGGTTATGAACTGATTATGGCAGCTAATCAGAGGGGTATCCCGGTTGTTCCCATCCCCGGGCCTTCTGCGGTTATCGCGGCACTTACCATCTCTGGACTGGCTACAGACAGGTTTACCTACCTGGGCTTTCTGCCTCGCAAGGCTAGCAGCCGGCAGAATCTTTTAGAATCTATAGCTAATGAACCTGGCAGTATCGTAATCTTCGAATCCCCTCATCGACTGATGACTACTTTAAATGATATACTACTTATCCTTGGTGATAGAAAAATAGCCGTTTGCCGTGAACTTACCAAGATTCATGAGGAAGTATTCCGGGGAAGAATAAGCCAGGCTATAGAGCACTTCACCGAGCCCAGGGGTGAGTTTACCCTGGTCATTGAAGGTAAGGTGGAGACGAGCAAACCACGATTAACAGAAGATATTGAGAGGCAGTTATATAAGATGCGTCTCTCCGGGGTAACGGCTAAAGAAGCGATAGCTCAAGTGGCTGGAGAAACAGGCTTATCAAAGAAAGAGCTTTATCGTGCCTGGCTCAAGCAAGCTTAAATTTTGGTTATAATAGATTTAGGAGGATATAAAGATGCGCCGAGGGTGTATATCTTTAGGGGATATTCAGTGTGATGAGTGTCAACATACAATACCACATTCCGAACGCTATTTAGCTATCGATGAAGAAGATGGCGTTGAGGTAGAAGAAGGAGGAAAGGCAGTTTATTATTGTGTTGAGTGTGCCCTGAAGAAGGGTTACGCTTACTATAAAGAAGAGAAGGATGAAAGGATTCTTACCTTCTTCCATAAGTCTGAATATTAGCCTCGGTAACGTGGTTGTGATAAAGTATGAGGGAGCGAGATGAGTGAGAGAATTTTTATTGGCGTGGCCTGGCCCTATGCTAACGGCTCATTACACTTAGGTCAGATTGCCGGGGCATATCTGCCGGCTGACATCTTTGCCCGATACCATCGCATCAAGGGAAATGAGGTGGTGATGGTGTCGGGTTCAGACCAGCATGGTACGCCAACAACCATAAAGGCGGAACAGGAAGGCAAAACCCCTGCCGAAATCGCCGCATATTATCAGCAAGAATTCCAGGATTGCTGGCAAAAGCTTGGTATTTCCTTCGATTTATATACTACCACCGGTACGGCAAATCATGCGGAGGTAGTCCAGGATATTTTCCTTACTCTGCTCAACAAGGGATACATTTATAAGAATGCCGTATCGCAGGCATACTGCCCCAGTTGCCAGCGCTTTCTGCCCGACCGCTATGTTCTGGGTACCTGTCCGCACTGTCAATCGCCTAACGCTCGCGGCGATCAGTGTGAAGACTGCGGTAAACCACTTGATGCCCCTGACCTCATTGAAGCACGTTGCCGCCTATGTGGCACGGCACCGGAATACAGGGACTCGGAACAGTTTTTCCTCAGATTACCCGCCTTCAGGGACAGGCTCTTGGACTGGGTGAGACAGCAGACCCACTGGAGACAAAACGTATTGAACTTTACTACACGATTTCTGGAAGAAGGATTAATAGACAGGGCTATCACCCGTGACATAGAGTGGGGGGTGCCGGTGCCTTTAGAAGGATTTGAGGACAAACGCATCTACGTATGGTTTGAGGCCGTCATTGGCTACCTTTCTGCCACAAAGGAGTGGGCTAGACTGCGAGGTGAGCCGGAGAAGTGGCGTGATTTCTGGGAGAAGGATAAAGGAGCACATAGCTACTATTTCATCGGCAAGGATAATATTGTGTTCCACACCATAATCTGGCCGGCAATGTTACTGGGCTATAGTGATGATGACCTTAATATCCCCTACGATGTGCCGGCTAACGAGTTCCTGACCATTGAGGGCAGGAAGGTCTCCACCAGCCGTAACTGGGCGGTGTGGCTGCCCGACTATTTATCACGGTATGACCCTGACCCACTGCGCTACCTGCTATCAATAAACATGCCGGAGACAAGTGATACTGATTTTTCATGGCGCGAGTTTTTCCGCCGCAACAATAATGAGCTGGTGGCGACCTATGGAAACCTGGTTCACCGGGTGCTTACTTTCACATATCGGAATTTTGAAGGCTGCATACCCACTTACAATGATATTAGGGCTAGAAACGATGAAGAATTGAAACATGCCGAACTTACCGAATTGGAAGCTCTGTCTTTTACGTCCATCAGTCTTGTTGATAAGGCACTTGCCCAGTGCCGTTTCAAATTAGCTCTAATAATGATTATGCAGATAGCCCATGAGGCCAACCGCTACCTCGATGAAAAATCACCCTGGAAAGTAATTAAAGAGGACCGGCAGGCTGCCGCCACCTCTCTGTATGTGGCACTTAGCGTGATTTCTCAACTGAAAACAATGCTGTATCCCTTCTTACCTTTTAGCTCTCAAAAGCTACACGAATACCTGGGCTTTGAAGGTAGGGTTGAGGATTACGGCTGGAAGTGGCAGGATTTGCCACCGGGACAGAGGCTGCTTGAGCCGAAGCCACTGTTCACCAAACTGGACGAAGGATTAGTTGAGGAAGAGGCCAGTCGGTTGGGACATGCCCATAATTAGTAGCTTCATATACTCATATTGTTATATCTGATAGTTGATAAAGGAGGAGCTTGGAGCTAAGCACAATTTATGCACCAGTTCAGGAAGACCTGTCCAGGGTGGAGGATAGGCTCAGGTCAGTGCACAAGGTTGATTTTCCACACCTCTCTGAGCTGTTAGAGTATAGTCTGAAGAGCAACGGCAAGAGGATTCGTCCAGCACTTACTCTACTGTCAGGTAAGTTTTACAATTATGACCTTGATTATCTTCTGCCGATGGCTACGGGTGTTGAGGTTATGCACACGGCTACTCTGGTTCATGATGATGCTATTGATAACTCTTTAGTTCGCCGGGGCAGGTCAACGATTAATGAACTGTGGGGTGAAGATGAAGCGGTGCTCCTTGGTGACTACCTGTTCGCCGAGGCAGGAGCACTTATCGCCAGCACCAACAATCTGCGAGTAATAAAGCAATTTGCTGCTACTCTTAAGACCATCTCTGGCGGAGAGATAAACCAGGCTTTTTATGCTTTTAATCTGGAGCAAAGCCGCCTGCAATATTTCCGAAGGGTTGCCAGTAAAACCGCCTCCCTTTTCTCTATGGCTACAGAGTCTGGAGCTGTTTTGAGCCAAGCTCCGGAAGAATCGATCCAGATTCTAATAGAGTATGGCTACAACCTTGGCATTGCCTTTCAAATCGTGGATGACATTCTGGATTTTATTGGCACTGAAGAGGAACTGGGTAAACCCGTAGGCTCGGATTTAGCTCAGGGCACCCTTACTTTGCCATCAATATTCATTGTGGAGCGTTATCCCGAGGATAACCCGGTAAAGAGGTTATTTAATAACAGAGACAGGAAAGACGAGATAAAGCTGGCGATAGAGTTAGTTCGTAACTCATCAATTGCTCAAGAATGCTATCAAGTTGCCTCAGATTTCTGCGTCAAGGCTTGCCGCAACCTCAAACTATTGCCCGATAATGACAGTCGCCAGTCGTTGATGGAGCTGGCAGATTATATTATCAGCCGGACTAAATAGCTATTCTCCCTCAACCCAGATGCTACCGTCTTGGTAGGTTTCTATTTTGTGGGTAGGCAGTGCTTGTTTGAAGCGGTCAATAGTGTACTGGCAGGCAGCAAAGGCTTCCTGGCGGTGGCCAGAAGCTACAGCAATAACCAGATTAATGTCGCCGACATTCAGTTTGCCTACTCTATGCCAAATAGCTATGTTATTCAGTTGCCATTTCTGCCTGGCTTCACTGGCTATCTGTCGTAAGCTATCTTCTGCCCTTCCTTTGGTGTCTCTATATTCCACCGAAAGAACCTGCTTATCTCGGGATTGTTCACGAATCAACCCGACATAGGCAACTACACACCCACTACTATCAGTTTTAACCTCATTTGCTATAAGTTCAGGGGAAATAGGCTTATCGGTAATTCTAATCACGCTAATACCGCCCTATGATTATCGTTTAAGCGTGGTCTCTTCGATATAAAGATGCAGATGGAGTATTCCGTACTAATCAGGCGTAGCAGGAGCCTGTTCCGGTAGAGGGCTGGGAATAATCGGAGCTTTTTTAGTTTTGCGTTTAGGTTTTACTTCCTTGGCTGTAGCCTCAACTGGTGCAGGAGCAGCTTTGGTTGTGATTTCTGGAACAGACGATTCTGCCAGTTCGCTAAATAGTGCATCCAGCTCTTCACCCTCTAGAGTCTCTTTAGCGATGAGTCTTTGAGTAATCTGTATTAGCTTTGGTTTGTTTTCGTTCAATATTCTTTTGGCTGTATCGTATCCTTCTTTGATTAGCTTATTAACTTCCCGGTCAATTTCCAGGGCGAATCTTTCGCTATAGTCCCTATGCTCAGAGATTTCACGGCCGAGAAAGACCATCTCCTGCTTGTCACCAAATGTTCGTGGACCCAGTTTATCACTCATACCATAATCAATAACCATGCTGCGAGCCCATGCTGTCGCCTGCTTAATATCGGCGTGCGGTCCCGTTGTCCTCTCGTTAAAGATTATGTCTTCAGCAGCGTGACCGGCCAGCAGGGTGGCCAACCTGTCTTTAAGCTGGGAGCGAGTGTACATACTGCGGTCTTCCTCGAGGAACCGGGTATAACCGCCCGCCATACCACGAGGTATTATGGTAATTTTGCGTAATGGTTCAATATTAGGCAGTATCCAACCAACAAGGGCATGTCCTGCCTCGTGATAAGCGGTGATTTCCTTTTCCTTGGGGCTAATCCTGCGGCTCTTTCTCTCCGGGCCAGCAATCACCTTATCTATAGACTCCTCCAGCTCTTCCATACCGATAGCTTTTTTGCCTTCTCGGGCAGCCAGTATGGCTGCTTCATTAATCAGGTTGGCCAGGTCAGCGCCGCTGAAAAGGGCGGTCTGTTTAGCCAGTACCTCTAAATCGACAGCCTTATCCATTGGCTTGTCTTTGGAATGGACTTTCAGGATTGCCTCCCGGCCATTGATATCGGGAAGATTGAGAATCACCCGACGGTCGAAACGGCCGGGGCGAAGTAGAGCTGGGTCAAGTATATCAGGGCGGTTGGTAGCCGCCAGAACAATCACACTGGTATTGGTATCAAAGCCATCCATCTCGGTGAGAATCTGATTCAGGGTTTGCTCCCGCTCATCATGACTGCCACCCAGCCCGGCGCCGCGTTGACGCCCGACAGCATCAATCTCATCGACAAAGACAATACAGGGAGTATGGTGCTTGGCCTGGTCAAAGAGGTCACGCACCCTCGACGCACCAACACCAACGAACATTTCCACAAATTCACTGCCGCTGAGGGAAAAGAAAGGTACCGCAGCTTCACCAGCTACTGCCCGAGCCAACAATGTCTTTCCGGTACCAGGCGGACCGACCAGCAAAACACCTTTGGGGATATGTGCTCCTAGGACTTGAAACTTCTCCCGAGACTTGAGAAATTCTACTACTTCACGTAGCTCCTGCTTGGCTTCATCCACACCGGCTACATCATCAAAGGTTACCGTAGGTTTATCCAAGGGGAAGAGTCGGGCTCGGCTGCGACCAAAGCTGAGAGCCTGGCTGTTAGCCCCCCGGGCGCGAAAGAAGATAAAGAAGATAAAACCACCAAACAAAAGAAGAGGAAGGAAACCAAGTAATATGTTCCCCCAATCCATACCGCCGGATTTTATCTCATATTCTACGGCAGTATTGAGTCCAAGTTCTGTCAGGTCTTTATAATTGAGAATGCCTATGTTGGTCTTAAACTCATTGTTGTCAGTGGTCCAAATGGTTAGCCACTCACCCTCTTCTACAATGTTCTCTATCTCATTGTTGTTCGACATAGCTATCACTTCACTCAGTGGTAGCTCGGTCGGCTTTTGAGGTGAAGAGAGGAGTATAGTGGCCACAGCTACCGCAGCAAGCAGTATAGCTATATACAGTAAGCCACTACGTCTCCAGTTGAATCCCATCTTTCACCTCAAAAGGTTAGTTCCCAGTTCAATCCAAATCTATTATACCAGAAATAACGGTACATAGGGAAATTAAGAGATTTTTAGATTTCTGTCATTCAGCTATTATCATGTCATTATAGGTTTTTTGTAGAAGCAGAGCATCCTCTTCCAGGTTTGGACTTTCACAGGTTAGCAGACCCTTAACCTCATAATCCTTCAATGCTTTTAGAAGTTCAGTATACTGTAAATCTGAATCCTCCAGATTTAAATGTTTTATTTCTCCTTTTGCCCCATATTTGATGCCTGAGCAGTGAATGTGCATATCATCCAAAGCGTCCTTGCCCAATCGCTCTTTAATCTGTTGCAGGATAGAAGCACACTCCTGGTAAGAGTTGTATGCTCCGGTCCGGGCATGCCAGTGAGCAAAGTCTATACAGGGAGCTAATCCTTCCAGTTCAGCGCACAATTTGATTACTTCCTCTACTGTGCCGAACTGACTATGTTTACCCATAACTTCAGGCCTAATAGACACCCGAAGATTTTCCTTTTTAATTTGCCCCATTACTTCTTCTAGGTATTTCTTTATTGTGTTATAGGCTTTCTCGGGCGGGTCGCCAAGATAAAAGGCGGTATGGAAAACAACGCTTTGCGCTCCACATAAAGAGGCAATTCGAGCTGTCTGAAGTAACCTCTGCTGGCTAGCTCTTATCTTTTCCATCTCATGGGCGTTAAAGTTTATAAAATAAGGAGCGTGAGCTGATAATTTTACCCCTTCCGTAGCTGCTACCTCGGCAACCAGGCGAGCGCCAGCCTCCCCCATTTTCACTCCCCGGACAAATTCTAGCTCCATGCAGCCCAGTCCAAGCTCAGCAATGCGCCTAATCCCATCTATAGTCGTTTTTGTTTTGGCACTGTGTGGAGTGCCCCCGGTTCCAAAAAGAAGTCCGGCCATTCTTCTACCTCTTTTAATAATTAAAGTCCCATTAACTAATTAACTATAATATTTATGGAGATTGTTTATCAACCTCACCCCCTTAATCCCCCTCTCCTTATCAAGGAGAGGGGGAAAGACTTTAGAGAGGGGCGAAGCCCCTCTCTGACGCCCCTTGTCACTACTTTACAGTAGGGGAAGCCCGAAGGGGCGTCAGCCCCTTCGG
>CAYNFT010000027.1:10379-23847 GCA_964396535.1 uncultured Dehalococcoidales bacterium
TTTATCTGCGGACTATCTATCAACCTCACCCCCTTTATCCCCCTTCCCCTTATCAAGGGGAAGGGGGATGGGTTATGTAAGAGGGGTTTCGCCCCTCTTGAACATCCTTTTGGTAACTGATAGTAAAGGGGAAGCCCGAAGGGGCGTCAGCCCCTTCGGAAACCATAATTCCCCCTTCCCTTATTAAGGGGACAGGGGTTAGGGGGATAGGTTATTAAACGACCTAATATTGACAGAGCTACCAAGTAGTGCTATGATAGTTCACAAAGTAAATAGTTACTTAAAATAATAATTTACTTAATGAAATGATTCTACAAGGGGGGATAATGAAGAATAGTATCCTGGACCGTGTTGCTGAAGATTTATTCTCTACTCTGCCTCTTATTGGTAGAAGCATCCGTAAAAAACTGCTGAAGACAGCACTGACAAGTTTCAAGGAAGATATTGAACCGCCTCATTTTGAGATTATGAAGCTACTGGAGGAGGCAGGGACACTCCATGTTTGTGAAATTGGGGAAAGATTACAGATAGCGAGACCGCAGATGACCCACCTGATAGATAAGCTGGTCGATTTGGATATAGTCGAAAGGCAGACAGATGCAGAAGACAGAAGAATGATTGATGTTATGCTCACTAATAACGGGAAAACGATTCTGGAAGAGCATGATAGCGATATAAGGAACGCTACCAGGGAAACGCTGGCCGGCCTCACAGATGAAGAGCTACGCGAATTATCAGCTTCGCTGAGGAAGCTGCGAGACATATTTTTAAAGTTAGAGTGGCAAAATCCCGCGATAAATATTAGAACACCGCAATAAATAAAAAGGATGTGTAGTCAATATTGTGGATGATATGAATCAAAGTATACTTGATGATGACCGAATTGGGAGATTACTGCTGAAACTAACCATACCCGCATTTTTCGGCATGTTTGTCATGACGTTATACAACGTTGTAGATACGATTTTTATCGGTCACTATGTTGGTCCCCTTGGAATTGCCGGGCTTACCATCGTTTTCCCGTTTCAAATGTTATCAATGGGCATGGGGATGATGACCGGTATGGGTGGCGCATCACTGATTTCAAGGTTAATTGGAGCCAATAACATCCCCAGGGCAGAAAAAGCGCTGGGTAACGCTATAACCTTTACTGTTGGGCTATCCGTCATAATAATGGCAGTCGGTTTATCCAATACGGACTTCTGGCTCAGGCTCATAGGCTCATCGGATACCATACTCCCCTATGCCAGAGACTACATGACTATTATTCTTATCGGTATGGTTTTTCAGACCAATGCAATGGCATTTAATGGCATAGTAAGGGCTGAAGGAAATGCCCGTGTAGCCATGATAGGAATGATTATCGGAGCCGGATTGAACATCATACTTGATGCCATATTCATCATACCGCTGGATATGGGAGTACGCGGAGCGGCACTTGCTACCGTGATAGCACAGCTAATTTCTTTCATATACTTTATTTTCTATTACCTTAGGGGTAAAAGCTTCCTTAAGATTCACTCGAGAAACCTGATACTTGAATTGAATATATTGAAAGATATACTGGCTATAGGAATTGCTTCATTGGCAATGACGCTGGCTGGAAGCTTATCTGCCGTTTTTGTGAATAGAATTATAGTTGCCTATGGCGGTGATTATGCCATATCCACCTTTGGTGTAGTTAATCGCATAATGATGTTTGCCATGATGCCGGGCATGGTCGTTGGTCAGGGTCTTCAACCAATTCTTGGCTTTAATTACGGGGCGAAGCGCTACGACAGGGCATGGAGGGCAATAAAGATAGCCTTTACGTTCTCAACAGCCTGGTGTATCTTAGCATTTTTTGTTCTCTTTTTCGTACCGGAGCCGTTCATCCAAATTTTCTCCGATGATAGTGAACTTATTGTTATGGCATCTTATGCGGCAAAACGCATCTTTCTGGTTTTGTATCTGATGGGTGTTGTATTTGTCGGTTCGTTAATATTCCAATCAATCGGCAAGGCTGTCCAGTCATTTATTACCGCTATAGCGAGGCCGCTTTTCCTGGTTCCCCTGATATTTATACTGCCGCGTTTCTTGCAACTGGAGGGCGTATGGCTGACATTTCCACTTAGTGATGCGCTTAGCATGATATTAACTGTTATTCTTCTTATCCCTCAGATAAGGAAGTTCAGGAGTGCAGATGTACCGGTTGGAAGTGAGCAACTCTCTCTCAGACCTGAGCAACTCGGCGGGCTGAAGTCGGGGGGTGTTATAGGCGGGGTAAAAACCAAAGAACAGACCGATGCCGACCGATACTGAAACAGTAACAATAGTCTATATCTGCAATGAGCGCTGTATCTATTGGTCCTGTGCTGTAGATGACCGATGAAACTAACCGGCTCAGATAATTTGTAGAGTGAGAGTACACCTATAGTAAGAATTTAATAATCGAAGATGACATTTTTGTCCCAGAACAACTTGATTTAATTACAGGACGACGTAGCTGTAAAGAGAGGTAAGTAATTAAATGCTCGACAAAAGACAAGCTATGCTAGCCAGCGAAAAAATTGGCAAATTGCTGTTTAAGCTGTCGCTTCCTGCCGCAGTAGGTGCGGCTGTTATGGCTCTATATAACGTTGTGGATACGATATTTATTGGCCAGATTGTTGGCCCCCTTGGAATTGCCGGGCTTACCATCGTTTTCCCTCTTCAGATAATAGGAATGGGTATGGGGCAGATGGTGGGGATAGGCGGGGCATCACTGGTTTCGAGAGCCATGGGCTCAGGCGATGTTGATAAAGCAGAGCGAACACTGGGCAATGCCATATTTTATACGGTTGCCATAGGAGTCGTGGTTACAGTAGTTGGACTATCCAATTCCAGCTTCTGGCTCAGGCTTGTTGGCGCATCAGAAACAATCCTGCCCTATGCTAAAGATTATTTTGATATCATTCTTATTGGCATGACTTTCCGGATATGCGGCATGGGCATAAGCCAGCTTATCAGGGCTGAGGGAAATGCCCGTGTCGCCATGATGTGTATGGTGGTGGGGTTTGCGCTGAACATTGTCCTTGATGCGGTCTTCATACTGGCTCTTGGTATGGGAGTCAAGGGGGCGGCGATAGCCACTGTAATATCAGAAACAGTTACTACTCTGTATGTATTCCACTATTATCTTTTCCGAAATAGCTCACTCAAAATTCATATTAGGAACCTTAAGCCGGAGCTTAGCGTGACAAGGGAGATTGTAACTATCGGTTTTGGTCCATTTGTAATGACAATAGGGGGGAGCTTTGTTGGCATCGTCATAAATAGAACGCTTGTTTTTTACGGAGGGGATTTGGCTGTGGCCAGCTATGGCATGGTGCATCGTACCATGATGTTTATCTTCATACCGATTATGAGCGTTGGCCAGGGACTGCAGCCAATACTCGGCTTCAGCTACGGGGCAGGGCGTTCCGACAGGGCACTGGCGGCAATAAAAATAGCTGTCACTTTTGCCACAATATTTGCTGTCATAGCATTTATGGTTGTTTTCTTTTTGCCAACTTCACTTATAAGTATTTTTACGCAGGATAGTGAGCTTCTCTCTGCCGGCTCTTATGCTGTGAGACGTATTTTCTTCGTGGCATATTTACTTGGGTTTCAGATGGTTGGGTCAGTAGTATTCCAGGCGCTTGGAAAAGTGGTGCCAACTTTTCTGACTGCCACATCAAGGCAGATGCTGTTCCTGCTTCCCCTGGTGTTCATATTGCCAAGATTCCTGCAACTGGACGGTGTTTGGCTGTCATTCCCGATTGCTGATGTACTCTCATTCATTCTGACCCTCGTCCTTTTCACGCGGGAGATACGGAAGATCAAGAGGGGAGAGTTTGCGGCCAAAAAGGAGAAGCTCCCGTTCAGACCTGAGCAACTCGGAGAGCTGAAGTCGGAGGGTGTTATAGGTGGGGTAAAAACCAAAGAACAGACCGATGCCGACCGATACTGAAACAGCAGGGGGGTTATATAGAAACTAAAGTAATAAGGTTGATAAAAATCTTAGTAACCGCTCGATGCCTGAATGTGTTATAATTAATATTACTTGGCTTAGGCATTTTGGTGCGGAGGCTTAATCTCTGGAAGCGTTAACGGTAGCACAGAAAGCAGTAGAAGCTGCCAGTGATAAGCAGGCTAGTGATGTTGTGTTGCTGGACGCTCGAAAAGTGTGCAGCTTTGCGGACTATTTTGTCATCTGTAGTGGTGAGAGCGAGAGGCAAATTAAGACCATCTACGAGGAAGTCGAGCATGTCCTGAAGAATGAAGGCGTTTTACCACATCACCGTGAGGGCACATTGGATTCCGGGTGGCTGCTGATTGATTTTGGTGACGTTATCGTGCACATTTTTGCTTCCTTTGAGCGAGATTACTACCAGATGGATGAGCTGTGGAGTGAGGCTACTACTATAGTCAGAATTCAATAGTCAAAGATTTCATTCTCAGTGAAGAAAAGCTTTATTTCCTTTTGGGCAGTCTCTATTGAATCAGACCCGTGGACTGCATTCTGCTGAATATCCAGGCCAAAATCTTTCCTGATAGTTCCCGGTTCAGCCTTGGCGGGGTCAGTTGCCCCCATTATTTTTCTAATTCTCTCCACAGCCCCCTCTGCCTTAAAGACAGCAGCAATTATGGGAGTGGAGGTAATATAGTTTATTAAATCTTCAAAGAAGGGTTTATCAGTGTGAATAGCGTAGTGCCGTTCGGCTAAGGCTTTATCCATGTGAAGCATCCTGAGGGCTATCATATTGAGCCCCTGCTCCTGCAAACGGCTGATAATAGTGCCGGCTAACCCCCTCTGCATGGCATCGGGTTTAATAAGAACTAAAGACCTTTCCATATCTAAACTCCTTTTAAAAATTAGCTACCTCTCTACGGCCTCGAAATCCGGGTTTCTTCACTTTCACGTTGGATTATTTCTTGCCAGGCTTCGGTTTGGTAATAGATGGTCCCCGGAAGTACAGCGGCTGTAGAGTGGTCGGGTTATCATAATTACCAGCCTTGAATCGTTTAAGCCCCAGTTCAGCTAAGAAACCGGCTCGCCGCAACCCGGCGGCTGGAGGTATGATTAGTGCCTTCTGTTTCAGCCGTTTCTTTAGCTCGGAGGCGATGGACGGCACAAATTCACCACAGAATACGGTCATGGTAGCTATCTGGGAGCATAGAACGTCAACAGTGGTTAGGTTCTCGGCGGTAAGTTGGCGCCACTTTCCACCTTTCTTCTGGTACATTGCCACGGCGATCTCTTCTCTACCGGCGTTAAATATCGGGCATACAGGCAAACCTATCTCAGCGTGCTGATAGGCTTCTACTTCCAGGGTGCTGATGCCAATTATCGGTATGCCCAGGCTAAAGGCCAGCCCCTTGGCAGTGCTGAGTCCGACTCGCAGTCCATTATAACTTCCCGGCCCCCTGGCTACGATAATGCAGTCAGCCGCTTGAAGGCTTAAATCAGTCTGATTTAGCAGGTGGGATAAATGGGGTAGTAGCTGGACAGTATGATTCTGTCCGCAGCGCCAGGTTAATTCAGCCAGCACTTCGCTGTCCTGTACCAGAGCCAGGCTGGCGGTATCGGTTGAAGTATCTATAGCTATTTGCATTTTCAGACTCTCATGATTTGGGGGGTAGTTTCCTTAATTGCTTTACCAATTCCAGGTACCGCTGGCCGCTGGGTTCTATCTGAAAGCTACGACCGGTATCAGAAAGATAACCAATCCTAATCAACAGGTGCGTTTTAGGAAGGATACTCAGTGCCTTCTCTGCCCATTCTACGACACAAACACCCCTGCCATATAGATAGTCATCCAGGCCCAATTCCATGCTTTCTTCTATACGGTCGAGCCGATAGAGGTCTATGTGATATAGAGGCAACCTCCCGTAGAGTTCTCTCGTGATAACAAAGGAGGGGCTCATCGTATATTCCTCAATACCCAGACCCCAGGCAATGCCCTGAGTTAGGCAGGTCTTTCCTGCCCCCAGCTCTCCCACGAGAAGCAAAACGTCACCGGGCAGGGCTAATTCGCCAATACGCATGCCAAGTTTTTGAGTCTGCTCCGGGCTCTGGGTGACTAATTCAAGGCTACCCACAATTAGCTTTGTCTCCCGGTAAAATGTTCCCACCCTGTCTTAGGCAGGTCAACAGGATTTCCTTTTCCGTCGATTAGAGTTATCTCGCCTGCTTTATCAGCCATAACTTCACCGATTACTGTTATCGGGCAGGAGACTATTTCTTTCACCCTATCGATAACCCCGGCGCTGGCAGTAAACAATAGTTCGTAGTCTTCCCCCCCAGCCAGTGCCAGCTCGAGTGCCCTATCACCGAAATTAGCCTCTACTGCCGGATGAACAGGCACGCGGTCAATTTCTATTCGGGCGCCTACCTTGCTCATCTGGCATATATGACGCAGGTCTGAAATCAGCCCGTCACTAATATCTATAGCTGCTCTCACTCCGTGTTCTACCAGTATCTGCCCCTCAGCCACCCGTGGATAGGGCTTCAGGAAAGCCTTTTTCAAACTTGCGGTAGATTCAGGGTCGAGGGTAAGGTTTTTATTAAGCATCTCTAATCCGGCAGCCGATGCCCCCAGGCAGCCGCTGACAGCCACTTTCTCGCCGGGTTTGGCTGCCGAACGGGTGAGAACAGGCTTATCCTGCCTTCTGGTGCTGCCCAGGATAGTAATATTGATAACAAGAAGTGGAGCGCTGCTCATATCACCACCAGCGATAGTCACTTGAAACTGTCGGGCAAGTTCAATCATTCCCCTGTAGAGAGCAGCAACATCATCTACCTCGGTATGGTCGGGTAGGGCTAATGACACCAGTGCGTATCGGGGTAAGCCGCCCATAGCCGCAATGTCACTCAGGTTAGCTACCATCGCCCTCCACCCCAGTTCCTCCCAGGAAGTAATATCCAGGGAAAAGTGAACATCCTGAATTAAGGAATCAACGGTAGCCAGTTGGATTGAGGTATCCCCGTACCAGGCGGCGGCATCATCGCCAATACCGAGAATAAGCTGCTGCCACGCTGCTGCCTCTTTGTCCTGAGCAGCATGAACCATCCTGGCTAAGAGCTCAATCAGCCCGAATTCCCCCAGCTCTGAAACCTTCATATCGTGAGAATTATAGCACGAAGTCAGGACAGGGGTCTAAATAAAGTTTGTTTATCAACCTCACCCTCTTTTACTTATAAAACCCCATCCCCCTTTATCCCCCTTCCCCTTAACAAGGGGAAGGGGGAAGAATTGTTTGAGAGGGGCGAAGCCCCTCTCAAACGCCCTGTTTACATAGAATTTTTTCCCTCTTTAGTAAGACACTGAAAAAGGGTGGGGGATTTAAAATCTCGGGTCTGAATAGAGCCTTTTGAGAAACTCCCCGAAAGTGCTAGAATTAAGGCATGAAAACGGTTTGGAAAATACTTAAAAGGTCTGGGATAGTGATTGGTCCGATTGTATTTTGCGCTTCTGTGGCTTTGGCTGCACGAGACATCGTAGAATTGGGTCTTTCATGGTACTGGTGGGCAGCAATTGGTGGTGGGATATTCTTTGCTTCTGGCTTCGCTATTATATATGGACAACATAAGGATATTAGCAGACTCCAAGTACAACTGGCTACTGAGTCTATTAACTGGATTAATGCGTATGAAAGAGAACATGGTGAACTGCCTCAAGTACCTGAATATTTAGAGGATGTTGTTGTAGGCTATTTCCCCGGAATGATAATATCAAAAGATATTCACTTACTTTCTCCCAGCCTTCAGTATTGGGGAAGACTTCTTCCAAGTCAAAAAGACAAGTTGTTAGAGCTAGTTGAGTGGCTAGGGTACGATTCACGAGATTATATAGCAAAGATGCAAATGAGCGCACCTCCTCGGACTTATTAATACTGAGTTTATCCCACAACAGCATATCCACGTTGCCTAGCTATATCCAGTGTGCTATAGTTTGACTGTTATGGAAACTGGAAAAATTGATTTTATTCCCGGGGGAACTATTACTTCCCCGGAAGGATTTTACGCCGGCGCTACCTATGCCGGGATAAAGAAAGCCGAAGATAGCCTGGACCTTGGCATTCTCTTTTCTGAAGCGCCCTGCGTGACTGCCGGACTATTTACTAATAGTAAGATTAAGTCGGCACCGGTAACATTGTGTCAGGAGAAATTACGGGAAGGCAGAGCACTGGCAGTAGTGGTAAACAGCGGCTGCGCTAATGCCTACACCGGCGAGCAGGGCCTGGCGGATGCCGCCGGGATGGCAACTATGACAGCCGAGGGTATCGGGGCGTCGCCTGAGGATGTTCTCGTGGCCAGCACCGGAGTTACCGGTCATCTATTGCCGATGGAGTTGATAAAAGACGGCCTCAGCCAGATTATCCTTTCCAGCGAAGGCGGTCATGAGCTGGCCAGGGCTATAATGACCACTGATACCGTGCCTAAAGAAGCTGCGGTGGCTGTCAAAAGTGGCGGCGGCGAGTACACTATTGGTGGGATAGCCAAGGGGTCGGGGATGATTCACCCCGACCTGGCGACCATGTTCTGTTTCTTAACTACCGATGCCGCGGTAGAATTAGATTTTCTAAGGTCGGCGTTACAAAAGGCGGCGTATATCTCCTTTAACATGATTTCGGTTGACGGAGATACCAGCCCCAGCGATACGGTGCTGCTCATGGCTAATGGCCGGGCGGGGAATGAACCCATTAAAGTGGGGAGCCAGGGGGCGGAAACCTTCCAGCAAGCCCTTGAGCAGGTTTGTATCTACCTGGCTAAAGCTCTGGCTCGTGACGGCGAAGGGGCTACCAAGCTTATTGAGGTTACTGTTGATGGCGCAGGGAGTGTCGCTGAGGCTAAATTGGCTGCCAAAGCAATAATAAGCTCAACCCTGATAAAGACGGCAGTGCACGGTGGTGACCCTAACTGGGGGCGGATTATTATGGCGCTGGGGCATAGTGGGGTAGAGGTTGTACTGGCAAAGATTGACCTCTCCATTGGTGATGTTGCTGTGTTAAAGGGCGGCAGAGCCTTGCCCTTTAGTGAGGAGAGCGTAGTTAGAGTATTGGAGCAGAACGAGGTGCCGATAAGCGTGCACCTTAATCTGGGCAAAGCTTCGGCTACTGCCTGGGGCTGCGACCTTTCTGAAGAATATGTAACCATTAACAGTCAGTATATGACCTGATTTTTAAATTTTTATTAGTTAGATTTCGAAGAAATGTATTAAGTTAGAAGTAAGGAGGGAATGTATTATGGCAGTTATCGATTTTGGGGGGACGAAGGAAGAAGTTATCATGCGGGAAGAGTTTCCAATGGAGAAAGCCCGCGAGGTTCTTAAGGATGAGACGATTGCCGTCATTGGGTACGGCGTACAGGGACCCGGGCAATCATTAAACCTTAAAGATAATGGTTTCAAGGTAATCATTGGGCAGTCAAAGCAGTTTCCGGAAGATTGGGATCGCGCGGTGGGCGATGGGTGGCAGCCTGGAAAAGACCTGTTCGAGATAGAGGAAGCCGCTCAGCGCGGAACGATTATTGAGTTTCTTGTTGCCGACGCGGCTCACAGAGCAGTCTGGCCATTAATCAAGAGGAACCTGAGTCCGGGCGACGCCTTGTACTTCTCACACGGGTTCTCGATTGTCTACAAGGACCAGACAGAGGTAATCCCACCGGACGATATCGATGTGATTATGGTCGCCCCCAAGGGGTCTGGGACATCTCTTCGCCGTAATTTCCTCTCGGGCGAAGGGATTAACGCCAGTTTCGCCGTTTATAATGATGCCACTGGTCGGGCGAAGGAGCGGTGTATAGCCCTGGGGATAGGCATAGGGTCTGGCTATCTTTTCCCCACGACGTTCGAAAAGGAAGTCCATAGTGACCTCGTCGGAGAACGTGGCGTGCTGATGGGAGCACTGGCGGGCATTATGGAAGCGCAGTATGACATTCTTAGAAAGCATGACCACAGCCCAAGTGAGGCCTTTAATGAGACGGTGGAGGAGTTGACTGAAAGTCTGATACGGCTTGTGGGGGAGAACGGAATGGACTGGATGTACGCCAATTGCTCGGCGACCGCTCAGAGAGGTGCCCTCGATTGGAAGCCAAGGTTCAAGGATGCGGTAATGCCCGTCTTCGAGGAGCTCTATGATAGGGTTGCCTCCGGAGAAGAAACTCGACGTGTAATCTCCACTGGCAGTAAGCCGGACTACAAGACGCAGCTGGGTAAGGAACTGGAAGTTATGGCTAACTCCGAAATGTGGCAGGCTGGCAAAGCAACCCGCTCTTTGCGCCCAAAGGAAAAGACAAAAGGTAGCCCGGAGTCCGCGGCAGGAACGGCGGGAAGAAAATCGAATTAAATGGTTGCGGATGTATTAAGGCAAAGGTGAAATCTAACAAGAATGTGAAGCTGCTTATGCTTGCTCTTATAGGGAATAGAATTGGATAAAATTATTGTGATAAAGATTGGCGGGGCTACACTGGGCAGTCATGACACCGCTATTGAGGACATAGTTGCACTGCAAAGGCAGGGCAAATCGGTGGTGGTGGTGCATGGTGGTGGGAAACTGATAACCGAGTGGCTGGAGAAACAGGGAATATCCAGTAGATTTATCCAGGGTGAGCGGGTAACTGATGAGGCGACGCTTGAGGTAGCGACTTCTGTGCTGGCCGGGCTGGTCAATAAGGAGATTGTGGCTGCTATCAACGGTCTGGGTGGCAGGGCGGTGGGCATTAGCGGTGTCGATGGAGCCCTCATTGAGGGGGAAATCAGGGAAAAAGAAAAGGGTTATGTTGGTGTGGTAGTCAAGGTAAACACCGCTATCCTGGAGGCTTTGTTAGAATCAGGTTTTGTTCCGGTGATTGCTCCGATAGGTCTTAATTCCTTTGATATGAAGGCCGATGAACCGCCAACCCTAAATTACAATGCCGATGTGGTAGCTGGCGAAATTGCTGCTACCGGAGCTGAAAGGCTTATCTTTCTAACGGATGTAGCCGGCGTCAGCGACCGGTCAGGCAAGCTGTTGCCCCGGCTGTTGCCCGATGAAGCTGAAGCTCTGGTGGCTTCAGGGGTGGCTTCGGGGGGAATGGTTCCCAAGATTAACGCTTGCCTCAGAGCTTTATCTAATACCTCGACAACCTGTATTATAGATGGCAGACAGCCCCATGCCCTGCTCAAAGAGATTGAAGGAAAGGGTAGCGGGACGACTATAGGAGCTGCTAGCCAAAAGTAAAGGTGTTGGATAGATAAAAACTTCAGAGATAGGAGAACGAAAATGACTGACTGGCAGGAGCTTGAACGCAAGTATTTTATACAAATTAGTCCCCGCACACCCCTTACCTTGGTTAGAGGAGAGGGCGCCCGGGTGTGGGACGATTCTGGCAAGGAGTACCTGGACTTTATCGCCGGCTGGGCGGTAAACAGCCTGGGACACTGTCATCCAGTGGTGGCTGATGCCGTAGCTGAGCAGGCGCGTACCCTGATACAGACTTCAAACCAGTACTATACTGTTCCCCAGATTAAGCTCGCTCAACTTCTGGTCGAGAATAGCTGCCTCGATAAGGTTTACGTCTGCAACAGTGGAGCCGAGGCTAATGAAGGGGCAGTAAAGCTAGCCCGACGCTATGGTAGCCTTAAGCTTAACGGAGCCTATGAGGTTATTACCGCAATGAACTCCTTTCATGGCCGTACCCTGGCAATGACAGCCGCCACCGGGCAGGAGAAATTCCAGAAGCCCTACAACCCCCTTCCCGTCGGCTTCAGGAATGTTGCTTTCAATGATGTTGAGGAAATTAAGGCTGCCACGACCGACCAGACCTGTGCCGTCATGCTGGAGCCGATTCAGGGAGAGGGTGGCGTCAATGTCCCTGACGATAATTACCTGTCAGAAGTACGCAGGTGGTGCGACCAGAAGGGCATACTGCTTATCCTCGACGAAATACAGACCGGCATCGGCCGACTGGGAACTCTATTCGGCTATGAGCAGTATGGAGTTGAGCCTGATATTATGACCCTGGCCAAGGGCCTGGGCAGTGGTGTTCCCGTTGGTGCCTTTATGGCCAAGGATAAGTTCTGTGTCTTCGCCCCCGGTGAGCACGGCTCTACCTTTGGTGGCAACGCTTTGACTTCTGCCGCTGCTTACGCTACGGTAAAATATATTATTGACCATGATGTTCCAGGTAATGTGAAAAAGGTTGGTCAGTATCTATTCAGCGGGTTGGAGGGCCTGAAAAAGAAGTATCGGTTTGTCACCGAGGTGAGGGGACGGGGCTTGCTGGTAGCCATGGAGTTCGATTCTGATATCGGAGCCGTAGCATTAACAGCCTGCCTTGAAAGAGGCTTGCTGGTTAACAGAGTGAAACCCAACGCCCTGCGGTTTATTCCTCCACTCGTTATTGGCAACAAGGAAGTTGACGAGGCGCTGGCTATCTTGGACAAAGTATTATCCAGCGTTGGCAAAGAAGTTGAAAGATAGAAATATAAAAGGGGATGGGGTAGAAAAAATACAGGAGACTCAATATGTCAGACAAAGTAGTTTTGGCTTACAGCGGAGGACTGGATACGTCGGTAGCCATAAAATGGCTAAAAGAAAAATATGACGTGGACGTTATTGCCGTAAATATTGATGTGGGCAATGAGCGCGATTTTTCTGCGGTTCGCCAGAAGGCACTCGATGTTGGTGCCATAAAGGCGCTGGTAATTGATGCCAAAGAGTTATTCGTAAAGTATTTCATCTTCCCGGCTTTGCAGGCGAATGCGCTCTATGAAGGACAATATCCATTAGCTACGGCTCTAACCCGACCTCTCATGGCAAAGTTGATAGTAGACGTAGCCATTGAGGAGGGGGCTTCAGCAGTGGCTCATGGCTGCACCGGCAAGGGGAATGACCAGGTAAGATTTGAGGTAAGCATTAATGCCCTGGCGCCAGACCTCAAGATTATTGCTCCAGCCCGGGAATGGGGCATGACCCGGGAAGAAACGATTGCCTACGCTCAGCGTAATAACATCCCGATTCCCGTAACTGTGTCCAGTCCATATTCAATTGATGAATGCCTGTGGGGGAAGGCTATTGAGTGCGGCGCTCTGGAGGACCCGTGGGCTGAGCCGCCTGAAGACGCCTTTACCTGGACAAGGTCGCCTGACCAGGCTCCGGATAAGCCACAGTATTTAGAAATAGGCTTTGAGAAGGGTATACCGATAACTATTGATGGGCAGGAACTGGATGGCATTACCCTGATTCAACAGCTAAACGAGATAGCTGGCAAACACGGGGTCGGCAGGATTGACCACATAGAGAACCGGGTAGTTGGCATAAAGTCGCGGGAGATTTACGAGGCACCGGCAGCTACCGTATTGCTGCAGGCTCACCAGGCACTGGAAGCGATGACCCTGTCCAAAGACCAGCTTCGCTTCAAGCAGAAGGTAGCCCAGGAATATGCTGACCTTATCTATAACGGTCTGTGGTTCAGCCAGTTGAA
>CAYNFT010000028.1:0-22200 GCA_964396535.1 uncultured Dehalococcoidales bacterium
TTGCTACCCCCTTTTACGAGATTATAACTGGTATCGTTTCAGGGGGGCAGGTCAATTAGTTGACCGTATGATTTCGGCCATTCCAGTTGCACCTTGTCGGGATACAGTTTCATCCCCGACGATATCGAGTCTTGCAGCAGTCCTCGCATTGATTAAGGTTCCACCAGCGCCGGTATCGAAAATGAAGTTAAGTGGAGCCGATTCATCGACAGAAATTTCTGTTACTATCATAGATCCGTGAAGCTGAAAAGGAATCTCTACTAGAAGACCTTGCTCCATGGTGGTTTCATCCAGTTTAACCGCTGAGCAAGCTACTGGAAACATCCCTAGTATTACAATGACTCCCAGCACAATTATCACTATTCTTTTCATTTCACAACTCCTTCCCTCCTTCATTTCCCTCAAACTCTAATCAATACTGTATAACGTTAGAAGGGAAAAACGGTTATGATCTACCTTCGCAATCGATACTTTTTAATAAGATTGGATTGTTAAAGTGGCACCCCGCCCAATAGGGAAGTGAGCGAAAGTCGGGCTGCGAGGCGTACGGCACCCGCGGGGGGACCGGAGAGCCCCGTTTCGCGACGTGGGGCTTGGGGGGGATATACCTGAGAGCAAGATGCCTACAAATATTAATAAGACTTCCATTTATCCCACAGGTAACAAAGGTTCGAAATGTCACATCTTAGCTTCTGGGCTATTACTGTCAGGTCGTAAGAGTCCTTTTCTACACAACCACTTATCAAGCATTAGTATAATCATACTTACGGCTAAGAAGACTAGGACGTGTAGTAGCACAATCCATAGCATTTCAATATCGGGAGATGATATGCGCACAAAGCTTTCACTAAGGTTAGTCAGCCAGTGAATCAATATCAGACCTAATATATTACTTGTCCTGAGTCTTACTACGGCATATGGCAATCCGATTGACAATGAGAAAAGGAGTCCCTGCCAGCCATAGGTAGGAACATGCATTAGTCCAAAGAGCAGGGCACTTCCTAAAACGGCGACTGCTGAACCCCTCCAACATTGCAGTGCCTTGAATATCAGACCTCTGAACCATGTTTCTTCGGCCAGCGCCACGGCTAGATAGAATAAGACTGCAGACCAAATCTGGATGTCTATGTCAGCTATCCCCTTTGGAGATTGCAGCGCAAACATAAAGGCTAAGGCAGCTATGAAAACAACAATTGCATAGACAAACCCGTGTCTAATGTTGTTACTGGTTATTCCAATACCTGCCAAAGAATACTTTCTGTAACCTATGATGACGCAATTGAGAAATAGACTAGCATACAGTACGCCCCTAGTAAGTCTTTCAGATGGGTCAAGACCTGCGACCAAAATCAATAACGCAGCGATAGGGCTAATGCATAGGAGCGGTAAGACTATTGCTTGGATGAGCGGTAGAGCAGTTCGAGCGATACTTGCACGTCTTCTATTGCGACTTGTGACCACGATAATCTTACTCTATTGAGACTTGTCTCAAATACTATCATATACCGTGAAGGCTGGGAAATATATAATACCATCTAGACAATATGCTAGAATAAGAGGCAAGGATGGCGACCCGGCGGGCAACAGGCGAGTCTACGGGCGTCTAGGGCGATGGGAATTGAGAAAGCTGGCTCCCCGGGATGGACTCGAACCAACAACCCAGCGGTTGCACGCCTCCCAAGCGCATATTCGTTGGCATGCTTATATAAATTATCCTCTGTTGTACTGGGGTGTTAATGATACATTCACTACTGGCGGCCTCTTCGATCTATCTTGCTTGAGGACAAATGTCTCAGGGTAATCCTTGAGCAGTGATTGCAGCTTTTGGTGGCCATAAGTCCGGGGGTCGAATGCCGGATCAAGCTGACGGAGACTGTTACCCATTGATGCCAAGTAAGTCCATTCATCCTCTTTCGCAGCCATCTCAAAACCCTGAATGAGAAGTGGAAGGGGATCGGCGGTTTCCGGCTCTTCTCTCTTCTCCACCTCCTCATTCTTCTTCTTTCTTCCCCTCCTTGTCAGTTCAGGAGTAACAGCAAGGTTCTCACTGTAAATGAATTGGTTGCAAGCGTTCACGAAGGCTTCCGGTGTTTTCTTCTCTCCTACACCAATGACGAATAGGCCTTCCTCTCTTATTCTGGTTGCTAATCGCGTATAATCGCTATCGCTGGAGACAATGCAGAATCCTTGCAGGTCGTTACTGTGCAGTAGGTCCATGGCATCTATTATCATAGCGCTGTCTGTAGCATTTTTCCCGACTGTATTCCTGAATTGCTGCATAGGTTGAATCGCATTCTTGTGGAGCGAATCTTTCCACTGGTTCATGGTAGTAGTAGTCCAGTCGCCATATATTCGCTTGATGGTAATCAGTCCTGCTTTGCTGACTTCAGTGAGAATCTGAGGCAGAAGAGATGCTTGGGCGTTATCCCCATCTATGAGAACCGCATACTTCTGCTGTTCAAATTGTTCCTCCATGTTGACCTCCCACAAGACATCTCAAAGAGCGCTTACAAATCCCCCATTTCGCACCATAATAATAGCACAGGTACAGACAAATTCAAGAGAGATTGAGGCGTTGGCAAGAAAAGAGATTGGCTCCCCGAGTAGGACTCGAACCTACAACCTAGCGGTTAACAGCCACTCGCCTTACCGTGCCCGAAATTAGATCGTTTCTATCACACTTTTCATCTTTTCGTTCAGTTGCGGCAGGTCATCGGTACATGAGGAACTGTATTACCAAACCAATAAGGCTTTTGTTAAGGATGTCAGAAAAGTGTAGATTACAATCAATAGATCATGAAGTAATTTCACTAACTTAGGATGGAATATGAAATGGGAGTTATGAAGGGATGCCCTCTTCCGGAGGAGCGAAGACCTCCTCGATGTAAGTACTGCCGGTTACCTCATGAACAAAGATTACGGAAGTGCCGTTGGTATAAACGAATGAATTTCAGTCTCGGATACACAGGCTATCGCTCCTAGTCTGCGTGTAATCCATGAGGCTGTCGAAAAACCTCCCAATTGGGGACTTTTCGAAGCTAGCCGTCTGAACAGTCCAAAGCTAGGGGTTAAGTTTTTCGACAGCCTCGACTATTACACGCAAGGGGGGATGATACTTGCCGAGGGAATAGACTGCACCGCTCAGCTGAGCCACGATTGCAATCCAGGGTTGTTCTACCGATATCCCTTGACGATGCCTCGCGCAGAAGGGGCAGCTGTTGGGCCGTCTGCGGGCGGCAGGATACCGCTGGCAGTCTAAACAGCGGTACACACGCACTTCGCTAGCGAGAACAGGGAGCTTTCGGAATTTCCTGCTTTGGGAGCTCATAACTCACTCTCTTCTGTTGGCTGCTGGTCCGCACCAAGAACTTCAACATCATCGCCGGGGCTGTGAACTCTGACCAAGACTGGTAAGCGGGGTATCTCATTATGGTCTGTAGTAGCTCTCTTAACCGCTGTTTCAAACAACTGTTCCTTAGTTGCCTTAGCCTCTGGTACGAAGGACACCTGAGACGGCGGCGGGCTGTCAATAACCAGTTGGGCATAGCTTGACAGGATAGCGCCTATGTGCTTGGCTGACCTACAACGCTCATCAAGGACAGCCAGCACCCTCTCCTGAAAGGGTGTTAGCTGCCTCTCCAGTATTTGAGCTTGAGCCAGATACTTTGCTACAGTCATGCCCGGCGTCTTCTTGATAGTGCTAAACACAGTGATTGCTTTAGCCAAGTCTTCGCCAATGGAGTAGTCGCGCTGGTGGTCTCCACTAGCCGTTAGGCTTTCGGCTCTGGCCAGCGCTCCCAGGCTCCTTGTTATGCCGTTGAAGCAATTGCGAACGTTGACATCGGTGGACTCAAAGAAACGCTCGGCTAACCTCAGACCGACATCGCCCCTAAAAGTAGCAACAAAAATAGCCATAGCCACGCGCCTCACGCCATCCTGGTTCAAGACGCCATGAGCGTCTACTAACCTTGCTTGTTCATTGGCTGGCAGCTTGCTCAAAAACGCGCTGACAAAAAGCTTGTTGCGGAGTGAGCGAAGGGCATCTTCAATAACCTCGCCTTCTAAAAGTTCAAGAGACGTGAGCATGTCAAGGGTTAGCTTTGCGGCGTCAGTCCTGGCTTTCTCAATAGGTGAACTCTCTATGGTGGTAGAGATGTTGGACTCCTCAACAAACTGCTTGCGGTCTACCTTAGTGAGCCTCTCCCTTACCAGCATAGGCACTTTGAATTTGTCTACTAGTTCAACTGACAGAGCATAGGATGGAGCTACAGCCTTCAGCGCCTGTTTGTACTTGGCGTAGACTTCAGGATGCTGTTTGGCTGCCAGTATGATAGCCATGACTCGGCCATTACCGCTCTCAACAACGCCGTCGTTGCCAACTATCGGCGCGCCTCTATCTATGCTCTTATAGTCAGTAAGGAGCGCATCGGGTTCAAGATTGGCAGCGATGTTCTCTACTTGAAGTCTTGTTGCAACTCTTTCTCGGAGTCTCGGCTGTAGCTCCTTTGGGTGCTTGGGGTTAGGCGCAAAGGTAAAAGGGTTATTGGACGCTATGAGCTTCGTTGCGTCCGCTATCTTAAACTCAAACTCATAGTGGGTGAGTCCTGTAATGCCAGTAGCAAAAGTCTTGCTGCTGGACGCCACTATAGGAGGCGCTACTGGAAGTGCTTTGGCCCTATGGTTTCCTTGTTCAGAAGAAGGAAGGGATTTAACATCGGCATCGAGCATCCTGACCATCTCTCGATGTGGGGGATCCCGGTAGAGCTTGGTCACCATCGATTCCTTGTGATTCGCCTTCCCCTCAGGTCCGAGATATCCGAGGTAGCGGTGCTTTACCATTCCCTTTTCCCGGAACGATTCCAACCGGTAGATGTATGAGTGGCCTTTTATCCTTTTCCTTACGGTGAACGCCATGGCTTTCCTCCTTTAATAGTGGTGCCCAGATGTAGTACCTAACTCTCACGCCTGCGTAGTATCTAACTTTAGCCTCAATTAGGTACTACGTTAGGTACTACAAATAGACAGACCACCCCCTAATTTTCTACTACCACCACTCTCTGCGGGGAGCTTTCACTCCCCTGCACCTCCTCCTCGCCAGCCTGCAGGCTGGCCGTTGACATGACGTTTTTCGGTTTCTTACCATTAAGAAGCACTACCGGTGCTTTAGAGCTGCGGGCAAGACAGCTTTGCGATGTCATACTCAAGGGGCTTGCCGATGCTGCTCTTTAGCCGCTGCCCATTTTGTGGGGGGCAGCTTTTGGGCCGTCTGCGAGTGGCGGGGAAGTGCTGACAGTCCAGACACCGGTACAGGTAAACCTCATCAGCAAGAAGGGATAAGCGGAACTTCATCCTTTGGGGTCTCATGGCTGCCCCTTTCTAAAGCAAACTGGCGTGGTGCCCCACTTCGGTTAATTCTTGATGCGTCTTTTTCGTGAAGTAAGGACACGTCTCCCTCTTGACTTGTGACCGGTAGCAACTCCCATCTGCATGCCCCTTCTTTACGGTAAAGACAACAGGCACAACATGAGAGTTCGTACTGTCCTAATCTCTCGGGATAAACCTCACGTATCCTATCTTGGACTATTTTTCTGTTGGTGATCTCACTGTTTTTTCGTCGCATGTCCTTACTCCTATGGCTGGAGAGGCCGGATGGTCATAAAAAGACCCCTTCACCTTAGAAAGGGGTTTGTAACCGACTATCGCTCTAAAAGAGAACTTGAGACTGCAACGGTTAACACGCTGCCAAAACCAACGATTCCGGCAACGGGCTCCGACTACTCCAGGAACACTTAGGGCACCAGAGCTTTAATACAACAGCAAAATACCGGAAGGTAGCTGGTGAAGAACACAGGGAATGGTACCAAAAGCTCTGGGAGAAAGATAAATCATGACCTTACTTCTCAGGCCAAATCGTGGTGGATTTCTACGTCCTTTCGGCTGTGGCTGGTTCATCCGGGAATTTCTCCTGGGTAATGGCCCGCACGGCTCACCCTCTATTGACCCTGAAATAGGTGCTTGTCAGGCTGATATCTTTCGTAGCTATAAAATGGCTATTCGCCGCTACAAGAATTGAAGTTAGAGATAGAAGAATCCGAAAAACAGAAGGTAGCTTTAAAGAAAGAAACCAGAGAAATAGAGAGAGAAAAGGTAAAGCTTGCGGCAGAAGTCGGCGGAAAAGAAGAATCATTAATCAGGCTGGCTCAAATTGGTCTCTTAGATGAAGACCTGATCAGGCTAAGAACCTTCCTGGAAACAAGTATAGAAGTCAAAACCAATAATTCCGTTGAAGTCAGGGATGAATTCTTCGTTGCTCTGGGAAGCTATAAAGACATAAAAGGACTCAATCAAGAGAAGGAAACATATATCAGGGAAGTTAGAGAACTTACTCAAGAGAAGTCACTTATCACAGATTAAATCAGTTGGCGAATCAGCCACCAGTGAGGTGACCCAGCAAGTGGATGATATCCATGGGCAGTTTGAGAGTCTGATTGTTAAGGCATTGAAAACCGGTCAGGCAATAGGCGAAATGAAAAAAGCTGTAAAGGAAGGACAGAAAGCAGAGAAAAGCCTTGGGGCCTTCATTAAAGAAATACAAACCAGAATAGGAGTGCAAGATGGTCAATGATTTAAAGGGCACGTTGAAAAGATTAGAAAAGGAAGTCATCTCAATTCGGTCAGGAGCCAGAGAGGTTACTGAAAACATTAAACGACTTAGTAGCGAGACAGAATCATTGAAAATAACTATTCTGCAAGGATATGCTGAACTACTTAAACAAACTGCGGCTCGAGATAAAGGCATGGCCTATCTTTTTAGAGACAAAGAAAAGATGAAGGCTGGTGTTCTTATCGGTACCAGTAGTTTTGTATTAGCAGCACTCATATCAAGGAACTTCTCTGATGCCATGCTCGCTGGAATGTCTGGGCTTGATGGAATGGTTAAAACGTTTGGTGAAAGCAATTGGTGCCTGATTTTGGGAGAGAAAATATCAGTAGTGTCAGATGATAATATTCCACGTAATGCTAGCTGGATACCTTTAAACAGCTTCTATACCAAAATCAAAATACTGCAGGAAGAAGTGAAGCTCGGAGAAACCCTTGGATCACTGGATGATATCATTGATAAGTTACTTTAACTTCTTAAACTATTATACCTTCAGTTGCACTTTTTACTTTATTGTTACCCATGGGACTGACATGTAAATTTTTCTCTAGATATTACAAAACAAGCAATTGTGTGACACCATATACTCGAACTATCGTTTAGCCATTATACGCTTTCCCTTAAAGTAGCTCGCCAAAGCCTGCCTGCAAGTTCTATTGACAACTACCAATATTCATGTTATCTTATACATGTAATACTTAGCATGTTGTATAGACCATGTGATACTTATCATGATTATACCTCCGTATTAGCCAACATGTTAATACTCTTTTATACCAAAAGGTTGAAGGAATTTAGCATTTTTGCCCGCTTGGAGAGTGACTAAGGTAGGTCTGGAACTCTTGAAAAGGAAAATCTTAACTGTTCTACTTGTCCTGGTGCTAGTGCTGAGCCAATACATTGTGGGCATAGCCTCATGCTCAATGACAGCCTCTGGCCAGGGGCCAATAATTGCTCCACCTTCTGCCCCAATCTTGAACAAAACCACTAGCGATGGCGAAATGATGATACGGGGAGACCCGGACTGGTACAATACTGACTGGGGATATCGTACAAAGATAACGATTGACCACAGCAAGGTTGAGGATGTTGCCGACCCATCCACTACCTACGCTGATTTTCCAGTATTAGTTTATGCGACTGGTTTGTCTAATATCAAAGACGCCGGCGCGGACATCCGTTTCACTTCCTCTGACGGAACCACTGAACTCCCAAGAGAAATAGAGAGCTATTCAGATGGCACTCTGTATGCTTGGGTAAAAGTTACTTTAACTCAAGACAGTAGTGATGTCAGTGACGACGTAATCTATATGTATTATGGAAACAGCGAAACAGATGAACCAGCTCCGAGCTCAGATTACGGTTCACAGAAAGTTTGGGATTCGAACTTCAAGATGGTACAGCACTTGCGGGAGACAACAGGTGGAACAGATGCAATAAAGGATTCTACCTCGAACAATAATGATGGGACCGACTTTGGGAATCCCACTCTTGGAGTTAGTGGGAAGATAGTCAATGCTATCCAATTTGATGGTATTGACAATTATATTGATTGCGGGGCTGACGGGAGTTTGAATTTTACTAGTGGGGTCACACTTGAGGCGTGGGTGGAAAAAGCTTCTCCTGTTAAGAAGAGCATAGCTGAGTTTGAGCCCATGCAGGGCGTATTCATTCAATATGACGGAAGTGGATTTGCAATACCATACGAACTCATTGCAGAGATGTCAAGAGACGTACAAATAGTGACTATTGTTGCAGACTCCACCGAACAGAGTGAAGTAGAGTCTTTATACCGAAGGAATGGAGTAAACTGCGCAGAGGGTAACTGTACCTATTTAATGGCTCCTTCGGAGACAGAGTGGACTAGAGATTATGGCCCCTGGTTTATTTTCAATGAAACGGATGAATATAGGATAGTTAATTTTACTTACTTCGGATACGACGACAATCGTGTACCTGAAGAATATGCAACTTGGCGAGGAATAGATGTTGATTTAATGGATTTGACACATGTAGGTGGCGACTATATGACCGACGGGCACGGAATAGCGATATCTACTGGCCTAGTAACGTATTGTAATAGCGATAAAACCCCTGCGCAGGTCGACCAAGAGGTGCTTCACCATCTCGGCATAGACACCTATTACAAGATATATATTTACCAGGCATATAGGAATGGGTGGACATTTATAGCCCATATCGATTGTTGGGCAAAGCTTCTGGCTCCAGATAAAATCATGATTATCAACGTAGCAGAAAGCCATCCCCACTATAATGAACTAAATGATATCGCTGCCTGGTTTGGAGAAACTGTGACGACTTGTTATGGCGGACACTATACTGTTTACCGGGTAGACAGCGACCCAGCAAATGGTGAGGCCTATATCAATTGTCTCATTTTGAACGACAAGGTTCTCCTTCCTTTCACGGGAGACAGTAGCCGGGATAATGCTGCAAAGAAAGCGTTTGAAAATGCCATGCCGGGATACGAAGTCCTTGGATTTGAGGCGCTCCCGGGTAAGGAATGGTTAGGCACTGCCGCACTTCACTGCCGAACACTAGGGATTCCTGTTGAAACGCCGTGGGACTATGATTATATCGTAAGTAAAGGGGAAGATGCTTATAATTTGCAAATGAATCGCGTTGGTTCAAGTCTTCATGGATATATTTCCAACAACGAAATTATGACTTCTACTTCTCAACCTATGGATTGGCATCATTACGCCCTGACCTTTGATGGCACAGATCTGAAATTGTTTATTGATGGCGTTTTGAAGGATACGACAAGCCCAGGAAAAGCAGTCGGACTTAATGCAACTAGGGTTACAATTGGGGGGTCTGAACCTAAAGGTTATTTTAGCGACACACTCAAAGACAAAGGTTACTTCAGCGGCACGCTGGATGAAGTCCGCGTCTCAAATACGGCAAGAAGTTACGAGTGGATTAAGACCTCATATAATAACCAAAATGATCCTTCTGCTTTCCATACTGTGGGAAGTGAGGAAAGGTTTAATGGAAGGGGGGAATAGAGTGAGAGAAAAAAAGGAGATAAGAGAAGCATTAAAGAGACTCAAGGACGAGCCCCTGAGGAGGGCGCGAGGCCCTGACAGCTACTCTCCCCCCATGCTGGTAGGGGTGTCCTTTTACTTGTGATTCCTTGGTTCTCCTGAAGAATCACACCGACTGGAAGCACCCTGAATTAGCAAAAACAGCGGCTAAATAAGTACCGGCAACTATTGAGGTTCTCCTTAAATTTGCCTCCTCCCGCCTGATTGGCATTCAGCCTGTAGATGAAAGGGAAGAGTGCTCCCCCTGGATGCCATGATTAGCGCTCCAGGCAGCAAAGGCTACCTTCAAAATACTCGCAATTTTAATTCCTCCCCAAAAATTTTTATTATCAGTAAATACGGGTTGCATTGTCTTGGCAACTTATGATAAAAGGGTAGTAATATCACAACAATGTTGACATGCTAACTGTATCATGTTATTTGCATCGTGATTATGCACACAACATATATAGTACTAATGGTTCAGTTAGTCAACGTGTTTACCAGGCTATTGTTAAAAAGGAGTCAATATCATGCCAGAGTGGACATTCCTCACCAATCATGCTTTGGTACTTAGCTTCTTGACCAAGCAACCCTGGATAACAGCGCGGGAAATCTCCTTGCTTGTAGGTATCACTGAGAGGGCGATACGCAGGATAATCGCTGATCTGGATGCCGCCGGATACATTAGTAAGGAAAAAGAGGGTAGGCGAGTAAGATACCATATTAACCATGACTTGTCACTACGTCATGAAACTCAACAAGAGATTGCAATTGGTGATCTTCTTGAAGCATTAAGCTGGGAAACAAGACGACAACCCACAAAAAGCAAAGACTGAAGGTCACCGAGGGCTCAACCATAACTACACTATTTTTTGGTCAACTCTTAAAATCTTCTTCATGCCACTCAGGTCTACAATAACGGCACCACCCGTGCTAGGAACGGAATCACCACGGAAGTGAGGTTCTCCTGAGCTTACCGATACAAGTGACGTAAGAATCTCATTTGCCCATTTCACTATTAGTTGCAGTTCATCGACATTTCAGGGCTTAACAACATACGTAAGCTTGATTGGGCGAATAAAGCTCTCGGCTCTGGAGTACTCATCGAGGCGCCTTTGGTTAACTAATACACTCTTACTGCCAACAATCTTTATTAGTGCCTCTTTTTCATCCATCCTTTGTCACCTTCTCCATTTCTTGACAAAGTAATTAGGCTCCTTGCTAAGTTGTCTGTACCTCCCGGTTAAAGTGATAGCGCCAATTATGTGACTAAGTTATATGGTAACGAAATTGGCAGTAAAAGAGGTTTGAGGATAGGAAAATGACGAGTATCGTGTCTTGACCTAAGATCCGAGGTATCGAATAGTAATCCTCAAATAAAATGTTACTGTAACTTCTACTACAAAACAAGCGAGATAAGAGTAGTTACACCTTGGGGAAATTAATTAAGAGGATAGACACTAAAATTACAAAAGGTGGACTGCACCCCTATGATTGGACAGATAGGGGTAGGAGGGTCTGGCGGGGTAATTCATTGTTCTCCTGATTTAATACTAATCTCTCGAAGTCATTCGGGGAGCGGTAGCCAAGGGCCGAATGAAGTCTTTTCTGATTATAGACCTCCTCAATGAAATAGGGAAGTCTGGCTACCACGTCTTCGAAGGTCTGATACTCACATAGATAAACCTCCTCATACTTCAGCGTTTTGAAGAAACTCTCCATCCTGGCGTTCTCGTAAGGGTTGCCTGCCCGCGCCATGCTGACCAGAAAGCCATGCCTCTTGAGCTCATCTGTGTACTCTGTTGAGGCATACTGCACTCCCTGGTCCGAGTGGTGGATAACACCAGGGCCTGGCTGTCTTTTAACTATCGCCATCTTGAGCGCCTCCAGTGTCAGGGCAGTATCCAGCCTGGTGGAAACTGCGTAACCAATTACCCGTCGGGAATAAGCGTCCAGTATCGCCGCCAGGTAAACAAAGCCAGTCCGGATTCGGATATAGGTGATATCCGATAGCCACACCTGGTTCAAGCGCGTGATTCGCATTCCCTTTATGAGATTGGGGTACCTGGGAAAGTGGTGGCGGCTATCAGTAGTCCTCACCCACCTGCGCCTCACCCGGCAGAGCAGGTCGCTCTCCCGCATGATCCTCAAGACCTTCTTGTGGTTTACATGACTGCCCCGATACCTCAGTTCATGGGTAACCCGGCGGTAGCCGTAGCGGGTATACTCAAGGCAGATAGCCTCGATTTTGTCTCTAAGGTTGGCCTCAGCCTCCATCCGTTCGGGATTCGGCGACTTCAGCTTGTAGTAGAAGCTGCTTCGGGAAAGTTTCATCAGTCCGCACCCCTGTCGGACGTTCCTGACCAGGTGCTTGAACCGGGTGATGATTTCCCGTTTCTTTGAGACTGGCTGATGCTGTACTGGAGCCCCTTTTTCAAGAACTCATTCTCCAGGGTCAGCTTCCCCACTAACCTCTCCAGCTTCTCTATCCTGTCCTTTAGAGCCCCTTCCTCGGTGGGCTCATTGTTGAACTTGCCCCGGCTGTACTGCTTTTTCCAGTGGTAAAGCAAGCTTGTGGTGATATTATACCGGCGGCAGAGCTGGGCAGGACGGCTTTCACCACTCATCAACTCTTCCACCACCCGGCGCTTGAATTCTAAACTGAAACTTCTCTGATTCCTCATGGCAAGGTCCTTTCTCCTTCCAGGATTATACCTGACCCTGCCAGACCTTCCTAATCTTCCTAACCTATTGTGTCCAGTCTCAGGGGTTCACTCCAAGCTTATATAGGTGACAGCATTAGAAGTAGAAAAGAAGCTGTTAAGCCTTGAAGATGCTCGTGTTGTTGGCGAAGTAGCCTTGGCAAAAGCTATGGAGAATCCAGATCGACCCATGGCTATCACCGTTGTTGATGCAACAGGTGAGCCCGTCTATTTCGCCAAGATGGATAACTCAACCCCACTGTATTCCAAAATGACAATGAACAAGGCGTACACCGTAATACACTTTGGATTGGATACCACTGAGATTGCACAATTCTTAAAGGCAGATGGAAGGGTTATCAGTGACTTTGTAGACCCAAGATTTACGGCACTTGGAGGAGTATGCTTGGAGCTTCTGACGGCACCTTATCGGTGCCATTGGGACATCCGGTCGAGTGCCAAAGTTTGACAAGGTTGGAGACCAAGAAGTAGCATAAGCTGGAGTTAAAGCTCTACCTCTCTAACAAAAATATTTACGATGGTCGTTAGGCCAAGTTTAGTCTTATGACGCTGCCCGGCTGAAGCTTGGCACACGTGGTCCGGTGAGCAAGGTTGTTAAACTTTTGCTTGGAAAGTTCAATCTAAGCTATCATTATCACGGAACGAGGCCCTGTAGCTATAGTAAAACCTAAACCCATAAACGAGGTCAGTGACATCGTTTATGCTGCTAAACGAATTCTCCTTATCGGTATTACCACAGTTCTTAGCTTATACTCATCTCTCCATTTAGTTGCCTTACAAAGATCGAATTGCTACAATTATCCTCGGATGAGAGCTAGGATCTAAATAGTGAGGCTAAAAACTAGTTCAAAAGTTCTGCCTATTGTTACCCCAGCTCAACTTAAGGGGACGATACCTAGAACTCCTCGCCAGCGCCGAAATAATTTGAGTTGGCTTTCAATTTTGCCATGTAGCCTTGGCATTTCTGCCAAGGGTAATTGTAGCAAGCAACTACAGGAACCGCAATCGGACAATGATATTGCTACTTGTTGGCTCTAATAGAAGCCATTGCAGGCTACAATTTAAACTGGACCTAAATCCATCCCCCTGGGTACAACCACTATACCCTTGTCTGAAATTGTACAACCTCTTCTCTTGTCAGCCTCTAAATCATAACCAACAAGCGTATGGGCTCGTATTTTAGCTTCTTTGTCGACGATAGCACGCTTAATCTTCGCTCCAGGCTCGATAATAACGTCATCAAAAATAACCGAACCATCTACTAAAGCATCTCTTTCGATAATCACGTTTGGAGATAGTATAGACCGTTGAACCAGACCGCCACTGATAATACAGCCATCAGAAACCATCGACTCCAGTGCTTTTCCGCCGATGATACACTTGCTTGGAGGCAATGATCTTTCAAATGTTCTAAATACCCACTTATCGGTATAGAGATTAAATATTGGCTCCACGCTCACTAAATCCATACTCGCCTCATAATAGGAATCTATTGAGCCCACATCCCTCCAATAGGACGAATCACGAGTCTTATCAGATAAAACCTTATTTCTCCTTCCATCCTCCACATGAACAATAAAATCCTCTATCCTGTTCTTCTCAGCAAAATCGTATACTAACACGTCAGATCTTTTACCAGCCATTACAGGGATAATATCTCTCCCGAAGTCATCTCCCTTTTCCTGCAAAGCTTCCATCAACACGCCAGCCTTGAAGACATAGATGCCCATAGAAGCGAGGACGTTGTCAGGATTTCCGGGGATTGACTTCGGTTGCGCCGGCTTTTCTTCAAACCCGATAACCCTGAAATTGTCATCTACCTCAAAGACGCCAAGATTACCAGCAGCTTGCTCTTTTTGTACCTTGATAGCAACTATAGTAAGGCCGGCACTTGATGCCCTATGATAATCCAGCATTTGAGCATAATTCATTTTGTACACATGGTCTCCTGCAAGAATTAAGATATGCTCAAAATTTTTACCCTGGAGTAAATCAAGATTTTGGCGTATCGCATCTGCCGTACCTTGGTACCAGTCCTCTCCTATCTTCTGTTGAGCAGGTACACAGTAAACAAACTCCCCTAGTCGTGAACTTGATATGCCCCAACCCTCTTGAATGTGACGCTGTAATGACCAAGACCTGTACTGGATGAGGACGAAAATCTGTCGTATACCTGAGTTAATGCAGTTGCTAAGCGGGAAGTCGATAAGTCGGAACTTACCTGCAAAAGGTACTGCCGACTTAGAACGCACGCTAGTTAAAGGCTGAAGTCTTTTTCCAGTTCCGCCAGCTAATATAATAGTAAGAACTCTATCCATCCTATGCCTTCCTTAGATGTTTAGCTATGTTAGCAGCGTCCTTTCCAAATTATAAGAAATCGTAACGGCAATCGTAAAAACAATATTTATATGAGTAAAATCCCAGATGTTATTCAATAGTATTTAAGCAGCAACTACGTCGCCTATGTTGTAGTAATAGCCCTGACTCGTTCCACTCCCTCCAGCATCTGCTCAAGCCACTCCCCACCGCCTACTATGGCGTCCACGTTGTGGACCTTGACCATTCTCTCAGCATCCCAAACATTGCCGTACTCAACCAGCATGGTCAGGGCTTTTTGCATACCGGGCCCGTATTCGCCCTCATACATCCTCTTTTGCTCGTCAGTCAATAGCATCTTTCACCTCCCCGCTGCTCCAATTCAGGAAAAGGGGGCTGGAGGATTTGAGCTCTCCATGCCCCTTTTCTATTCGACTGTCTCTAAGAGATACTAAGACTAATATCCCATTGACTTCTTCAGCGCCTGGTCTATCCAAGAGTACTTTTTGTACAGGTAACTGTTGTTATAGCCCGAATAAATTTCAGCATGGAAATTCTGTAGCCACGGCCACCACATCTGGGCAACATATTCTGCCGGCAGCCATGATGCGTAGGCTTGCTCGAGCCTGAACGGGGTTATCTCCTTCAGTACTCGATTAACCTCAGCATCGTCCTTACCAATGGCAGCGCAGACCGCAGCGTAGGCCGCATCGGTCTCCGGGGCCTTGAAGAAAGCAGCGTTGTCCGTAGTATCTTGAGTATCGAGCATCCTGAAAGGGTAGCTTCGGTTCTTGGTGTCCTCGTATATCATCTCTTCATGCTTCCTGCCCCTCAACACACTACTGTATACACCACTCTCCAGCATCTGAATATCCATTTCAACATTGATAACTTGGAAGTACCCTTTAATTATAGACAAGAAGTCTGCGTCTGCCGCCGACCCGCAAACAACGCTTGTATGAAATCCATTGGGGTACCCGGCATCCTTCAGAAGCTGCTTTGCCTTCTCCGGGTTATAGGTAAACATCTCCTGGACTACCTCGGGCATCTCCTCAAGCGGGGTGAATATATCACTATGTGCAGCATCGTTCGGGAAGGGAACAGCGAATAGGTCGGCGTTGCCTTTGTAGTAGTCATCTACCAGCTCCTGCTGGTTTATCACCATGTTCAGTGCCTGCCGAACCCTGATGTCTTTGAAAGGAAGCTCCGGCTTATCCATCCTCCAAAAAATGGCTTTGGCGGTGGCGAGATTCCTTACATACTCCAACTCGGGGCACTGCTTTATAAGCAGCTCTGCGTTTTCCCACGAAACGTTTGACATAAAATCTATCTTGCCTGTCCGTAGCGCCGCCAGTTGGGTAGATAGGTCAGGTATTATCAGCGACTTGCAGCCATCTATGTAGGGTAACTGGTTCTCCGGGTGGAGGGGGTCATTCTGCCAGTAGTTAGGGTTCTTTTCCCAGGTCATCGAACTGCCAACGGTATAATCCGTGAGCATAAATGGTCCTGTCCCACAAGCATTCCTCCAGTCCTTTGCGTCTCCGTATACATCTATCACTTCAGGCGCGTAGTGCCGACAAAAGTCACCGCCTACCATTAGCGCCAACCCTTGCTGTTCTGGACGAACCTTCATTTCGACCGTATACTTATCGAGCGCTTTCCAGGATATTGGCCGTGTGGTGCCCGCAGGGTAAGTCTGGGCGAGATAAGCTGTGGGAGTCGTGTAATTCCGCTCCAGGTTCCAGGCTGCATCATAGGCGGTAAACTCCCTGCCGTTTACCGGTGGCTTGTCTTGCCAGTAAACCCCTTTACGGATATGATAGATGACGGTTTCATCATCGGGCAGCTCCCAGCTTTCAGCCAGACAGCCCGTCTCCATCCCGATGAGGCCTAAAAAACCGCTAAGCCAGTCAGTTTCGCCGGTGCCCGCTGGCCCCTTTGTCCAGTCTCCCTGCAGTAGTTCTTCATTAATAGGTTCGGTGGGCACCATTATATGGTTAGTATAAGCCTCATCCCAGCCCATCGGGTCACTCCCTATCGTGGTCAGAATCCCGCCATATTTGGGCACTTCTGGCGGTATCAACCCTTCCTCCTCCTCCTCCTCTTCCTCTACCTCTTCTTCTACTACTTCCTCCTCCACCTCCGCTTCTTCCTCCTCTTCCGCCGGGCCACAGGATGCCATCACCAGCGATAGCACCATCAAGCAGCTCACCAGCAGCCAAATAATTTTCCTTATCACTTCCTGTTTCCTCCTTTTTAATTCTAATTTGGTATTGTAAACCTATAATATAATTTACCTTCCCATCTCTTCTCCTCTTATCGATACTGAACCCTGGGGTCCATCCAAGCATAGGTAAGATCCACTATTAGATTCATTAGTAATACAGTAGTGGCCATAACTACGTTTATTCCGGAAATAATAGGGTAATCTCTCTGAGTAAGAGCTTCAAAGGTGAGACGGCCTACCCCGGGCAGACAAAATATCTGCTCTATAATAACCGTACCCGCAATTAAGCGTGGCAAACTCATTCCGAATATGGTGATAACCGGCATGAACGCATTTTTCAAGGCATGCCTAGTAACAACTACCCGTTCTGTAAGTCCCTTTGACCAGGCTGTCCTGATGTAATCTTGCCTCATCACCTCCAGTATCATGGTGCGAATCATTCTCGCCAGTGTTCCCGACTGCTGCATGCCCATGAGGAAACCCGGAAGTAGAAACTGTAATAGATTTCCCCACGGATTCTGGACGAAGGGCATATATTCGAGAGGGGGAGTCCAATTCAAGTAGATTGAGGGGTAAACTATTACCATAGTTGCTAACCAGAAGCCAGGAACAGAGAGCATGATTATAGTAAAGCTGCGACCTATATAGTCGAGCGCGGTGTCCTGCCGCAGCGCTGAATATATGCCTATGGGCAGGGCTAATAACCAGCCTGTTATCATAGCTATTAAACCTAGTTCTATAGATACCGGAAGCCTTTCAACTAATTGGGCGCCTACGGATTGATTTTTCCACAAGGACGTCCCGAGGTAGCCTTGAAAAATCCCATGGAACTCGCCTGCTTCCTGTGGCCAGACTCCCATCCAGCGTCCGTACTGGATATGGATGGGTTGGTCCAATCCCATTGCTTGTCTAAGGTAGTCAGCGGTTAGCTCCGACCCCATCCCCGATTCCTCCGACATTTGAGCCAGCATCAGATCTATCACGTCGCCTGGGACGAAGCGAACAAGCAAAAAGACTAATATAGTTATGAGAAATAGGGTGGGGACAATCAGGAAAAGTCTTCTAATTGCGTAAGCAAACATATCTTCCCCTTTGTTGCTGGTCGCGCTTCAGGTGAACTTTCTGGTATCTTCGTGGATTCCACTATCCCTTCCCCTCCACCTTCATCGAGCTATGTTAGTGGGTGGGTCTTCCGCCAGTACTTCTTACCTCATAAAAATCACCTCCTTGGCTGGCCCTGCCGCTAAGACCGATTAACCCCAGGGCTCCGGACACGGTAGGGGTCTGGATGGTATTTAAGCTGGTAGGAGTTGCTTACTCCAGCACCCTGGCTTTCCCCCGGCAGAGCCAGCACTCTTTAATTCGGGCTTCTTTCGTCTACCTTCTTTTAAGAGCCTCGGTTGCCCTTTTCTCGGCAATTTTGCTTCTGGCTTGGCTCACGCAATCAACAACATGGCTTAACGCTTGTCCCCCCTTTGATATCTTCTATGCAGTATGTATTAGGAGAACAATTGTTAAATGAATTACTAATTACGTTTATATCTTCATGAAAAATATATCACGTTTATATCTTCATGAAAAATATATCACTAATTTAGCGGTTTGTCAAGCAGGTTTTAAAATGGCTCAATGGGCTTTTACTACCAATCATGGGCTAGTGCTGGTCTATATCGGTAAGCCACCCAGGGATGGTCCAAAGCGGCATGGTTCGGAACGAAGTCCAGTATTAAGCCGAGTCCATGCCGTTGAGAGTCAATTTTAACTGTGCAATTTCAGAAGGTTGGCCAAGTAAAGGATTGAGGTTATATGAGTAGATAGCGTAGGGAGACCCGTTAATATCTTCATCACTCCATCCCGGCAGTGCATTGTCGTAATCCCGCCGTAGGGATAAATTCAGAAGGGCCTGCTGTCGTGCAGCCGAACTACGTTGCCATACTCCCATCAGCCAGACAAGGTCAAAACCCCGCCGAGCAAGAAGCTGCCACTCCTCATCTAGCACCGTTGCCAATGTCAGCGCTTGTTTGTATTTCTGAGACAGTCGCCTGATAAATAAGCAAGTGTTAATTTCGCATATATGTGGATTAGGGCGCATAGCAACTACCGGCCCATGATTTTTTAATAGGTATCGCTTGTGTTACCTATCCTGTCGCTTTCAGGGAAGCTCGACCAATCAGCACAGAGCAATCGGCATACCTAGCCACTCTCTCGACTACGCTACCCAAGAGGAGAGATTCGATTCCTCTTAGGCCCCTGCTTCCCAGAGCGATAATATCTGGTTTGTATTCCTTTGCAGCCGCCAGTATGGACTCAGCTGCGCCACCCCTTAATACTACAGATGCAGTTCTATAGCCTTTTTCACAGAATTGTTTCTCGCTATTGGCGGTTATCTTGCGTGCTTCATCCTCCTCGGCTGCCTGTAATCTGGCAAGTAGCTCCTGATTGGTCTGGAAGTCTAGCGTTGGTGTTTTCATCCAGGCGGCCAGGTGAGACTGAAGAGCCGTTATCACAATGATCTCACAGTTCCGTGGTAAAGGCAGCTTCAGTAGGAACTGAGTTACTATTTCCGAGTGTTTGGAACCGTCGCTAGCCAACAGGACCCGCTTTATGGCAGCCTTCTTTTTAGGTGACGATGCCTGGTCAGTAATTCTAGTTGTTTGCCGTACCAGCAAAACACTAGCCCTCGCATGTTTCATCACCGCTAGGGCAACACTACCGAGGTGAAATGCAAGTGGGTCGGTCAGGCCCTTGGCTCCCATTACTACCAGAGAGACCGCAAGTTCATTGGCTACTTTCAAGATTTCGTCGGCTGGATCTCCCCACCGCACCACGTTGTCTACCTTGAGCTTGCTGGTGCTCAACGCCTGAACCGATTGCTGCAGCAGTTCCAGTGCCTTTTGCTGTTGAGCCTCTTTCTTTATTGATGCATCCCTCAACTTGCTAAGGGTGATTCCCCCGAGGAAGGTGTGCTCGGGTACTACGGTCATTATCGTTACTTCGGTCTGAGAAGGAAGCTGAAGTGCCTCCACTATCTCGGTGGCCATGTCGGCATATGATGAACCATCATCGACAATAAGGATTCTCATATTTGACCTCCTTTGAGTTTCAATAGAAATTTCCTCTAATCGGCATGATATTGTCCATCAAGGCAAATGCAACTAAAATGCCGCTGGTAGTGATACAGTTGAAGCCCAGGGAAACCATTCCCTCCCAGGTCAACCGGCACAGTCCCGTGGTCACATCGTGGTCAGATATGGTTGGCTTGGGTTTAAGAAATCGGAATAGATTTATGTTAGGGTATTTACTTACTTGACTATACGAAATATCTTGATTTGACTACGTTAAGATGCTTATCTGTATCTTTAATCAGCGTTCTTTGGAGTATCAGCCGCCTTCTTTCTTCTTCGTCTTTTCCAGCCGAGTAATTCCAGTAGCTCACCTACCGCAGTATCACCTGCTTTGATGGGGACTTCTGGACGGATTCTATACTTATTCCTGTTACCAACCTTGGTTTTTGTGATATACCCATCTTCCTCAAGGTCAATCATTATCTTGTGGGCCGTTCTCTCAGTTACCCCAACTTCATCACCGATTTCTCTGGCTGTTTTACCCCGGCCTGTTTTACTCCGGCCCTTAGCGATAGATAATAATACTAACCCATGTTTCGTAATGAATGTCCACTCACTCATTTTTACAGTCCTCCTGTAAGCTGAAAAATTTTAAGGAAACCTCTTGACAAATCTTCGTATCGATGTATAATATATCTACTAGAAGTTAACTTCAGGAAGATATAATCTACTACTAAACATCTGGAATAATTATACTAGAACTAAAAATGGATTGTCAAGCGTGGGTTTTTATCAAAGATGTTTGGCTTAGGCGAACATAGTGAGCAGGCTACGTCAGAGCAAAGGGAGAGGTTTAGTAGCTATGTTGGAGGGTAGACATGAGAAAAGGCTTTACCAATAGACGCTGCCCGAAGTGTGGTGGGAATATCTTTGTCGAACGGGACAATGATACTGGTATTGCAGAAGACTATCATGGCTGGTACGAATGGTGCCTCCAGTGCGGTTTCAGGCGCTACCTGAAACCTACCACCTTGCCAATGGAAGAATTTGAAGTGATACCCGCAGTGAAGGAGCTGGCAATCGTATGATGGTTTATTTGAACAATAGGATTGTTTAATCAGAATCAATCTTAGGTAAGATTAAACAATTAAGGAGGCAAAAAGAATGCCAAGGATTAGAAAGACCATCACAATCAGTGCTCCAGTAGAGAAAGTGTTCGAATACTTGAGTAACCCGGAGAACATGCTAGAGTGGCAGCCAAATGTCACCGGAGTCCGAGATGTCACCGGGCGTGGCGAACTTCAGAGCTGGACCTTTGACTACAAAATGATGGGACTACACTTCACGGCGAAAGCACGGGTAACACGCAGCATGATCAACACTGAACGCCGTGTAAAGAGCACGGGTGGTATCGAGAGCGAATGGGACTGGTATTTCACCCGTGTGAATGGAGGGACTCAACTGAGATTAGTAGTAGACTATACCATCCCCATACCAGTGCTGGGTAAGGTTGGCGAGGTATTCATAATGCGTCGGAACGAGCGCATAGCCCACATGGCCATGACCAATATCAAAGAGAGAATGGAGGCATTACCACCGGAGTAGAACAGGCAGCTAGGATTTATCAGAATTTTGCTCTCGCTATGAGAACTCAATAGCTGTCTTAAACTTTGAGAATTATTCTTATTGTTCGACCTCCAAGAGTTAAGAGATTCGGGGCTCACTTTGCTGGAGTGTATGTTGTGGCATGTATGTCTGACCACAGAAGATAATTATTTACTCAATTAAGGAGGCAAAAAGATGGGTTTATTCAAAAAGAAGCAGCAGCCTGCCATTACCGAACTAAAGTGTCCTGCGGAAGGGTGTACCTTTACCTGCAGCGACCATATTACCTTGAAGAGGCACACAGACTGGAAACACCCAGAATTAACACAAACTGCAGTAAAGGTGAAATAAAAAGTATCAAAAGGGGATGTTCAGTAAGATTTGTTCCTTTATTGGGACAGGCGTCCGGACATAGAAATTAACAACAAATAGCAAAGCACCGGTTGTAACAAGAGGTGAAAAAAGAGATGCACATACATTTGCGAAATGAAAACGAAGCCAAGCGGCTGCCCAGAGCTATTCAAGAATACATGCGGCGCCGGTTCAACCTGTT
>CAYNFT010000029.1:0-20778 GCA_964396535.1 uncultured Dehalococcoidales bacterium
TTGACTACAGCCAGAGGAAAACCATCTCGCAGCTTGCAGAAGGGAATGAAGAGACTATTGTGGCTAATGTATGGCAGGCTCAGGAGACCAGGCTTGGCGGCAGACGGAGCACCGAGGCTATTGTCGGTGATGAGACAGGCAATGTCAGGGTGGTATGGTTTAACAATCCATATCTGGCTAAGAAACTGGTCACCAATACCCGGCTGGTTATCAGCGGCAGGGTGAGTTTATATAAAGGACGACATGTCTTCGAGTCTCCGGAGTGGGAGCTGGTTGAAGACAAAGAGTTGATTCATGTCGGGCGCCTGGTTCCTCTCTACTCTCTCACTCAGGGATTGCATCCCCGTCAGGTAAGAAAACTGATGAAGGATGTTGTCGACCAGTGGGCGTGGCAGGTGGAGGATTTTCTGCCGTCAGAGTTAAGGGAGAGGCAGAAACTGCTGGAGCTACCTCAGGCTATAAGCCAGGCACACTTCCCTGACGATGAGGTATTGAAGGACAGGGCAAGGGTTCGCCTGGCTTTTGACGAGCTTTTACTTCTTCAATTAGGTGTGCTGAGTAAAAAGCGTGACTGGCAAGAAGGTCAGCCGGGTAGCCCTATCGGTACCAATACACCGGTGCTGGAAGCCTTCTTAAAATCTTTACCCTTTGAACTAACCCCGGCTCAACACAGAGCACTCAGGGAGATACTGGATGATTTGGAGAGACCGCGAGCGATGTCCCGATTGCTACAGGGGGAGGTGGGGAGCGGTAAGACGGTAGTAGCTACCGCCGCCCTGCTTATGGCGGCGGCTAACGGCTATCAGGGAGCATTTATGGCGCCCACTGAAATCCTTGCCGAGCAGCATTTTTCTACTATCTGCCAGCTTCTATCCAGAGCCGGAAACGTGGAAGAGCAAGAGGATTATCTGCGTACCTATTCCGGCTTATTATCCCGCCCCCTTACTGTGGCGCTGCTCATTGGCGCTATAACCCAGGCGAGAAAACGGGAACTCCAGCAGCGTATTCTGGATGGAGATATAGACGTCATCATTGGCACGCATGCCCTTATCCAGCGAGAAGTGGAGTTCTACAAACTGGGCTTAGCCGTGATAGATGAGCAGCACCGGTTCGGGGTCGAGCAGCGCTCGGCCCTGCGGCAAAAAGGGTTTAACCCTCATGTAACAGTGATGACGGCGACACCAATACCGAGAACTCTAGCCCTGACCTTATATGGCGACCTTGACCTCTCGGTTATCGACCAGCTTCCGCCGGGAAGACAGGCAGTAAAGACGAAGTGGCTCAAGCCAGCACAAAGAGCGAGCGCCTATGCTTTTGTGCGTCGTCAGGTTGCCGCTGGTAATCAGGCATTTATTATCTGTCCCTTAATCGAGGAATCGGAGGCTATTCAGGCAAGGGCAGCTACTATTGAGTATGAGCGCTTGTCTAAAGAGGTCTTTCCTGAGCTAAGGTTAGGCTTGCTTCACGGGCGCATATCGGCGGCGGACAAAGAAAAGGTAATGCGCCGCTTTCACTCCGGGGAGCTAAATATTCTGGTAGCCACTCCGGTGGTGGAGGTTGGTATAGATGTGCCCAATGCCACCGTGATGCTGGTCGAGAGTGCCGATAGATTTGGACTCTCACAACTGCACCAGTTCCGGGGCAGGGTAGGAAGGGGACCGGAGCAGAGCTACTGCATGCTGCTGGCGGAAAATCCTTCACAGGTGGCGCGGGAGCGCCTGGACATAATAGAGAATGTCCAGGACGGCTTCCAGCTAGCTGAAGAGGACCTCAAGCTGCGGGGTCCGGGAGAGTTCTTCGGCACCCGGCAGAGCGGCTTGCCCGACCTGCGCATGGCCAAGCTCTCCGACGTCGGACTGCTGGAAGTGGCCCGCAGTGAGGCAATAAGACTCTTCGAGAAAGACAAAAACCTGCAAAAACCCGAACACAAACCCCTCGCTAAAGAGCTCGCCCGCATCTGGCCCGAAGCCGGCGAGTGGAGCTAGGGGATAAGAATGTTGAATAATGCTCTCAAAATTGGACTGCTAATAATAATCATTCTCTATTTCCTAACACTCCCCATCATAGTAATATCGCTGTGGAATGTTCCTTTCGCTCAAAACTTGTTTCCATTTCTAGAAATTTCCGAAGAGTTTTCCTCAAAAATAATCGCTGGTTTTACTGCCGTATTAGCGTGGGCTACAATACTGCTTGCATTTTTTACCTTTAGAACAATAGAAAATAGCAGCAATCGGGATAAAATAAATAGAAACGAACGTTTGCTGAATGAGGTCATCCAGTGGGCAATCAGTGTTTCGAGGCTATATTCAGACTTATTCTCTTGGACAGAGTTTGTAAGAATTGGAATTCCAGAGATTCTAAATAGAAATTTAAATGACTTACATTCTGACATAGAGAATTTACTAGATAACGGTAAATATATTAGCAAAATTGCACTCGTAGCTGGACAATCTGTGGGCGAAGATACTGAAAAGCTATGTGTTGAGTTAAATAAGATAGCACATCTTTTGGAGCAAGTAGGGATGTATAACGACATAGATGGAAGTGGGGAAACCTTTATTACCAGTTTAGATAATAATGGGAAAGATTCGGGTGGGAGCCGAGATACCGTTGAAAGACATCTTAAAGAACTTGGGTCATTATGTAATTTAATCATTGATAATGTGGCAGAGGCTAAGCTAGCTCTTCTAGGTAAACAAGAATAAAGATGTCTATTGGTTTATATAACCGAGGCCAAAATCTACCAAAAACGAATCGGTACGTTTAAGAGGGGCTTTGCCCCTCTTTTTTATTATCTCCCCCTCTCCTTTCTAAGGAGAGGGGGATTAAGGGGGTGAGGTTTTATAAATAATCTCAAATTGCCCTTCTTAATCAGCTTTGTGGTATAATCTGAGCGTAAAGGTGGTTTGTAAGGAGGGAATCATGGGGAGGAAGTTTCGAGTAATTCTTGACCCCAATGAATCGGGCGGATATACAGTGACGGTTCCACTATTGCCTGGGTGCATCAGTGAAGGAGATACCAGAGCCGAAGCCCTAGCTAACATTAAGGAAGCTATAGAGCTTTATATTGAAAGCCTTCAGGCTGATGGCGAGCCTATTCCTGCTGAAGAAGCTGTTGAGGAGGTTGTGGTAGAGGTCACAGCGTGAGGCTGCCACGCATCAGTGGTAAGCGGACTGTAGAAGCCCTTCTACAAGCCGGTTTCATAGTCCATCGTATTCGGGGAAGCCACTATATCCTTAAACATCCCGAGACAGGTCGGAGGGTAACAGTCCCTTACCAGCGGTGAGAGCTTGCTTTGAAGACCCTGCACTCAATATTAAAGCAGGCAGCAATAAGCACTGAAGAATTCTCCAAACTGCTGTAGAATAGAAAACTTTCCCCCCCGCTCTAGATAGCTAAGGCACAAGTTACCTGCTCTACATAGCTTTGTGCTATAATTTCAGGGTTAAGACTTTTCAGGAATTTGGGTCAGAGGTCAATTAAAACGAGCGTACTGGAAGTCAGGAAAAAACTGGCGGAGCTGTTAACGCAGGCAGCAAACAAAGCCCGGGAGTCGGGCAGGCTGCCTTCGATGGCTTTGCCCGAAGCCTACATAGAGCATCCTCAGAACCCTGAGCACGGAGACTACGCCTCGGGTTTTCCGTTAAAACTGGCCCGGGCAGCCGGAGCCAGGCCAATGACTATTGCCGAAGATTTAATCGGGCTTATGGTTCCCGGTCCCGAGATTGAAAGTATTGTTGCCGCACCTCCAGGATTCATAAATTTCACCCTTAAGAGCGACTGGCTGGTCAAACAAGTAGATTCAATCCTGTCAGATGGAGATAGCTACGGCAGTATTGACATCGGTCAGGGCAGCCGGGTGCAGGTGGAATTTGTTAGCATAAATCCCACTGGTCCACTACACGTCGGGCACGGGCGGGGGGCTGTTCTGGGCAGCACCCTGGCTAACGTGCTGGCGGCTGCTGGCTATAATGTTGAAAAGGAGTATTACTTCAACGATGCCGGCAGTCAGATGGATGCTTTCAATCGCTCGCTCTATGTTCGCTATCTACAGTGTCTCGATACCGAAGCAGAGATGCCCTCCGACGGCTACCTCGGCAACTATATGGTTGACCTGGCTAAAGAGATTATTGCTGAAGAGGGAGACAGGTTTCTTACCATACCAGAGTCCGAAGCGATAGCAAAGATAGGTAAGCTCGGGCTCGACAGGTTGATAAAGCAAATAAAGGAAGAGCTTCAAATGCTTGGGGTTGACTTCGATGTCTGGTTTACGGAACAGAGCCTCTACGATAACGGCCAGTATGACACCGTGATGTCGTTTCTACGCAAAGAAGGATATATCGCCGAGAAAGAGGGTGCCGTCTGGTTCGTATCAACTGCTCTCGGCGAGGACAAAGACAATGTTGTTATACGCAGCGATGGTTCACCCACCTACTTCGCTACCGATATCGCCTATCACTATAACAAGTTCCTTGAGCGCAAGTTTGACAGGGTAATAAACATCTGGGGAGCCGACCACCAGGGACATGTTCCCCGGCTGAAGGCAGCTGTTGGTGCTCTGGGCATTGACCCTGAACGACTTGAATTGATAATACACCAGATGGTCACCTTGCGTCGTGGTGGTGAGATGGTTCGTGTCTCCAAACGCAGCGGTGATATTATTACCTTGCTTGAGGTGGTGGATGAGGTGGGAAGCGATGCCTGCCGATTCTTCTTTTTATCCCGCTCTGCCAGCAGCCAGATGGACTTTGACCTTGAGTTAGCCAAGAAAGAGTCAGCGGATAACCCTGTCTACTATGTTCAGTATGCCCACGCCCGTATTGCCAGCATCCTTCGCCTGGCTGAGCAGAGGGAGATTGGTTATAGTGATGGAGATGTTTCCCTGATAACTACCGAACCTGAGTTAATCTTGGTACGCAAGCTGCTTCTCCTGCCTGAGCTTATTGAGACGGTAGCCCGTACTCTGGAACCCCACCATCTCACCTATTACGCCCAGGATTTAGCCACCGTATTCCACAGCTTTTACAAGCAGTGCCGCGTCGTTTCGAAGAATGAAGCCTTGACCAAAGCCAGATTAAAGCTGGTGGAGGCAGCCAAGATTGTTCTGGCGAAAACTCTTCACCTCATGGGGATGACAGCGCCGGATAGAATGTAAAGGATATCAACTACCTAGAGTCCTTCGCGTTTGTATTTTTGTGCCCATTCTTTATAGATCTCTGGGCTATTATTGGTCCACCAAAGCTGCTCTTCGCTAACTTCACCCTTAATCTCTCCGGGAACACCGGCAACAAATGACTTATCAGGGATTATCATTTTTTCTTTAACCACACAACCGGCAGCAATTATTGAATAATCGCCAATCTCAACGTCATGAAGGATAGTAGCCATTATACTTACCATAGCATTGTTTCCGATTCTACGGCCATTAGAAATAGCACCATGCCCGATGATTACATTATCTCCGATAGTAACATCAGTAATGCAGGGTAAGGCTGGTGACCCGGAATGGATAACACAGTTATCTTCAACAACGACATTCTTGCCGATTGTTATCTTGCCCATATCACCCCTGATTACTGCTCCAGGCCACACGCTGGAGTTTTCACCAATCTCTACATCACCGATAACATAAGCTGCTTCGCTGATAAAGGCTGATTCAGCTATTTTAGGTGTCTTACCGTTAAAACTTCTGATCATTTATACCTCCCAGACTCACTATATTACCAGCTAGCCTCGCATATGGTCAAACGAGGGTTGAGGTTATTGAGCTTTTGTTTATTAACCTCACCCCCTGTATCCCCCTCTCCTAGAAGGAGAGGGGGAAGAAAATTTGAAAGAGGGGCGAAGCCCCTCTTAAACGCCCTTTATTAAAAAGTATTTATTCAAAGGAAGGGGGAAATTATAATTTCCGAGCAATCTGATGTCACTTCGTGCTTCCCTCTTCTCCGTTTAAGTAGTGAATGTAAGGGGAGAGTTAAAGAGAGGCGAAGCCTCTCAAACAAAAGAAAATGGGAGTTAAAGAGGGGTGAAACCCCTCTTATAAAAAACCCTTCCCCTTCCCCTTTCTAAGGGGAAGGGGATAAAGGGGATAGGGTTATATAGAAATTAAAGGGGTAAGGTTGATAAGCAATCGGGTTGAGCTTATCTTGTCGTCAGGCACCCTTTATGTTACACTGCTCAACGGAGGAGAATTCTTAAATGAAGAGACGCGTTTTTTCCGGGGCTCGTCCTACCGGTCGACAGCACATCGGCAACTACCTTGGGGCTATACAAAATTACGTTAAACTCCAGGACGAGTATGACTGCATATACTGTGTGGTAGATATTCACGCTCTAACCTCCATGCAGGATACAAGTGAACTGCAGTCGAACATCCATAATATAGCGCTTGACTGGCTGGCAGCCGGCATGGACCCTAAAAGGAGCATCATTTTTGTGCAGTCACATGTTCCTGAGGTGATGGAGCTGCATACCTTTCTCAGCATGGTTACTCCACTTAGCTGGTTGCTACGCGTGCCTACCTTCAAGGAGAAAGTGAAGCTTCAGCCTGAAAATGTAAACTATGGACTGGTAGGCTACCCGGTGCTGCAGACGGCCGATATTATCCTTTATAAAGCTGAGGTGGTACCGGTCGGTGAAGACCAGCTGCCTCACCTGGAACTGGCCAGAGAGATTGTGCGGCGCTTCAATAATCAGTTCGGCGATACATTTCCTGAACCTCAAGCCAAGCTTACCTCCTTTCCCTTAATACTGGGACTGGATGGCAAGGACAAGATGGGCAAATCAAGTGACAATACCATTGACCTAGCCCTGTCGGATAAGGAGACAGTAGAGCGGGTAATGTCGGCAGTTACTGACCCGGCTCGCCGTTACCTTAGTGACCCGGGGCATCCTGAGATATGTAATATCTACAAGCTTGACGAATACTTTAACCCGCTTCAACGAGAGAAGTTCGCTGAACAGTGCCGTCAGGCTGAGATTGGATGCGTTGAGCATAAGGAAATACTGGCTCAGCAGATTAACGCTACCCTGCAGCCCTTCCGCGAAAAGCGGGCTGTCCTGGCCGCTAAACCCAAATATGTCAATGATGTCCTTGCCGATGGCGCTCAGCGAGCTAGAGTTATTGCCGGGGAGACTATCAGAGAGGTCAAGCAAAGGATGGGACTTTTTTAGGGGAGGGCGCACAACAGGGCAATACTAATTTGTGAGGTAATTGAGATAGAAATAATCCCGTCTGTAGACATTAGAGGTGGTAACTGCGTTTGCCTGTATCAGGGTAACTACGATGAGGAGACTGTCTTCTCTGATGACCCGGTACAGGTAGTTCTGCAGTGGCAGTCGCTGGGAGCACCCAGACTGCATATAGTTGACCTTGATGGTGCTGACAGTGGCAAGCTTGGTAATCTGGATATTATTAGAGTAATGGCCGGTGCCATACTGGTGCCGACCCAATTGGGTGGTGGCATCCGCCAACTGGAAACAATAAAAGAGTTACTTCAAGCTGGTATAGAGCGTGTTATCCTGGGCACAATTGCTGTGGAAAATCCCAATCTGGTTGAGGAGGCGTGTCGCAGGTTCAGTGAGTCTCTTATCGTTAGTATTGATACCAGGGAGGGGTGGGTTGCCACGCATGGTTGGAAACAGGAAACAAGACTGAAGGGCGTGGAATTTGCTAAGCGTATGGTGCAGCTTGGGGTAAAACGTTTCATCTATACCGACATTATTCGCGATGGCACTCTCACCGAACCTAACTTTACGGCCATCTCCGAGCTGATAACCGAGCTTAAATTGCCGATTATTGCCGCGGGCGGAATTTCCTCAGTCCAGCACCTCAGAATGCTGAAGCAGCTTGGCGCCGAAGGTGCCATAGTAGGCAAAGCACTCTATACCGGAGACATCATCCTGAAACAGGCGCTGGATGCTATTGGCTAAAAGGGAGAGGCAAAGAGAGGCGGAACCCCTCAGATAGCCGAAAAGGTGAGTCGAAGAGGGGCAAAGCCCCTCTTTAAAGAACTTTCCCCTTCCCCTTTTTAAGGGGGAGGGGGTACAGGGGATAGGGTTACCAGATTAAATATAAATCAAGATAGGGGCGAGATAGATGGATGAATTGAATTTTAATGAGAAAGGACTTATTCCGGCTGTTGTCCAGGATGCTGATACCGGCGAGGTGCTGATGCTGGGTTATATGAACGAGGAAGCAATCCGACGAACCATGTCCGGTGAAGATGTCTGGTTTTACAGTCGCAGCCGCCAGGAGATGTGGCATAAGGGGGAGACCTCCGGCAACTACCTCAAGGTGCGGTCAGTATGGAAAGACTGCGAAGACAATAGCCTACTGGTTAAAGCGCATCCTCTCGGCCCCACCTGCCACACCGGTAATAGAACCTGCTTCTTCCGGCAATTTACCGGGCAGGATTAAAGAGGGTAAATCTTCAGGGGGAAGGTTGAACCTCCTCTGGTTGCTTGGTCTCTTCAGTCTCCTCAACCTCCACTACCTTCTTTAGCGCTGCCAGGGCAACTTCTATCTGACTATCGTCAGGTTCTCTCGTCGTCAATGACTGCAGCCACAGGCCGGGAGCCGTGACAGCCCTGACGAAACCATTGTCGGTATGCCTTGAACTAAAATAGATGGCTTCATAGCTGAGGACAGCAATAACCGGGATTAAGATAATTCGTGATAGTACCATCAGCCATGTCGAGTGCAAGCCGATTATGGCAAAGACGAAGATAGATATGATTAACACCACAAATATAAAGCTGGTGCCACATCGCACGTGCGCCTTGCTGTATCCTCTGACTGCTTCTACTTCCATCGGGACACCAGCTTCATAGGCATTTACTACCTTATGCTCAGCTCCGTGATAGCCAAATGTTCGCTTGATATCGGGTAACAGCGTCATTATCTTAAGATAGGCGATGAATATAACTACCCGGATAAGACCGTCTACCAGATTGAATGCCAGGGATGACTCAAGGTTAAGCAACCTGGTGATGAACAGGGGTGCTAGAAAGAACAGGGCAACAGCAAAGACCAGGGAACCAGCCACTGTGAGCCAGAGCAGTCCCCCTGAAATCTTTTCCCCTTCCTCTTCCAGAGCTACGTTAGCCGAGTAGAACAGAGACTTAATACCTAGAAGCAGAGTCTCAATTAAAACAATAATACCTCGTATTAGCGGCGTCTTCCTCATCCAACCAGTATAGAGACTGGGTAGTAGCTGTGAATCTATGGACAGTTCCCCGTTTGGACGGCGCACTGCAGTTGCTACAGTTTTCCGCCCTCGCATCATCACCCCTTCGACAACCGCCTGCCCTCCGTAATAGAATCTCTTTTCCACAACAACTCCCTTATTAAACAAAAGGGAGCGGCTTAGCAATACCGCTCCTGCCTTCGCTCACTACACTTATACTTAATTATGCCAGAACATCACAAGGTTCTTTGCCCCGGTAAGCCTGGTTTTCTAACACCCTAGTCTTCTAGCTTGTAGCGCCGCTTAAATCGCTCTACTCGTCCCGCGGTATCCACCATCTTACGTTCCCCGGTGAAGAAGGGATGGCACTGGCTACAGAGCTCCACTTTCATTAGCTTCTTGGTGGCGCCAACAGTGAAGCTGTTACCACAAGCGCAGACCACTTTGGCATCGGTATAAAACTTGGGATGAATCTTATCCTTCATATCATTTAGTTAGCGTAAACGCTGACCTTCCTTCTGTTTTTATTGGCAGGTTCAAATTTAACAATACCGTCAACCAGAGCAAAGAGGGTGTAGTCCCTGCCTAGACCCACATTGTTGCCAGGATAAATGCGGGTGCCACGCTGCCGAACCAGTATAGTTCCAGCATTGACAGTATCTCCAGCGTATCTTTTAACGCCGAGCCGCTTTGATTGACTATCCCGGCCGTTCTTAGTACGACCGCCTCCCTTTTTATGTGCCACTTTCAGTCACCTCTTTTTTACGCCGGCGAACCTTCTTGGCTGGCTCGCCTTGCGTAGCCTCCGGCTCAATTATCTTATCTATAGCCAGCCTGGTATAAGGTTGACGGTGCCCAGTCTTCTTGCGGTAACGCACCTTGGGCTTATACTTAAAAACGATGACCTTCTTGCCTTTGCCTTCCCCCTGCGAGGTAGCCATCACCTTCGCCCCGTCAACGGTGGGAGTGCCCACAGTTACCTTATCGTCGTTGGCAATGAGTAATACCCTGTCCAGCTCGACGGTATTACCCTCAGCCACACCCATACGGTCTACATCTATAACCTGGCCAGAGCTTACCTTATACTGTTTGCCACCGGTTTCGATAATAGCGTAAATCTTTATCTCCCTCTACAAGCTGACCAAAACTTGCCTTATCCCAATTGTCGTCATATATATAATATCACAGACTTTAGCCCAGAACAAAAAATTCTACCAGTTGCTACTGCCGGGTGTCAAGCATAAGGTAATAAGATCATAAAAAGTCTTAATCTTGAATAGAAAGAAGGGGACGCTGCCTCTGGCAGCATCCCCTTCTAAGTTGAGACTATGGTATGGCTCCGTAGCCGTCTAAGGCCTCTTTTATCTTGTTGTAGGCATTAGTGGTGACCCAGGTCTTCCAGATACTGTCGTATTCTCTCAGGTACCAGACAGCCACGGTCTCCCAGTCGCCGCCTACTTCGTTTCCCAGAGCCCAGGCTGCCGCCTTGTTGCACCGCTCCAGACCCAGCTGGTATTTCTCCAGCATGGTTACCACGTCGGGTGCCTTGTCGCGAAGGCCTTTATGAATAATTTTGGGGAGAGGGACACTCTCATAGGCACAAGCTTCATCGAGTGGCCGAAGGCTTTCATCTGTAAGGGCGTCTTGAATATTCGCCCAGACATCCGGGTCGTACTCGGGCTCTTCCAGGATATACCAGTCGTACATACCCATGATTGCGGTCGGTGCCCAGTAGTAGCCGAAAATAGGTTCATGCTTCTTCTGAGCGGCGGTCAGGGCTGCCTCTAGCGAGCCAGAAGCACCGGTATCAAGGACGTTATAGTAGTCGGTCAGCCCGTAGGCCTCCATCTTTAGCTTGTTTATTTCGGTGCATTCCCAGCCAATCAGGCTGTTATAGAAGACCCCCTTGGTGGGGTCTGCCGGGTCCTCGAATAGCTCCCAGTGGTCCTTCATGTCCTCGACAGTGTTGATGTTGTACTCCTCGTGTACCCATTGAGGTATAATGAAGAACTGGGGACCACCTTCCACGCTCATCCCCAGGCTCTCAAGTTCCCCATCTTCCGCATAAACATGCTCGTCATACCAATCGGGCGTGTTCTGCGGCCAGCCCTCCAGGTGCGCGTCGAGTTCGCCTTTGGGCATACTCACTAAATAAACTGACGTGGTGGTCACCACCTGCTCTACTGGATAACCGTAGCCCTCTTCGATGATGAATTTAGCGACGGCGTTGGTTATCCAGAGGGACTCCCACTGGGCATCAATTAACTTGATGGTGGGCTTCTCCTCCTCCTCACCTGCACAACCCGCAACCAGTGTAGACATCATCACCAGCGCGGTGAACAGTAACAACCAGTACTTCCACCGGAACTTCTTGATATACATATTAATAAGTCACCTCCTATTTCTCCAAGCTTGTTTTATCCTCACAGACGGTATCTTTACCGCCGGTGACAGGCATTCTATTATTAATCCTATCGTTTCACCCCCTTTCGTTTCTATTCTCAGAGGCGGAAAACGCCCCATGTACTGGCGTTGCTCCTGCGGCAACGCCAGGGTTACCCTTACGTGGTTCGCCGGGTTTCTGGTCTCCTGGCAAAGCCCTGACTGATGCGGTCCAGGATGATAGCCATGAAGACGATACTGATGCCGCCGAGGAATCCCCTGCCTACTTCTACTCGGCTGATACCGTAAAGGACTTCTACTCCCAGACCACTGGCGCCTATCATGGAGGCAATGACCACCATTGCCAGGGCCATCATCACTGTCTGGTTGAGTCCGGCCAGAATGGTGGGCAGTGCCAGGGGAACCTGGACCTTGGTCAGCAGTTGCCAGGCTGTGGCGCCAAAGGCGCGGCCCGCCTCTACCACTGAGGCGTCTACCTGCCTTATGCCCAGACTGGTGAGGCGGATGATGGGCGGGATAGCATAGATACAGGTAGCCATCACTGCTGGCGTCGGACCCAGTCCGAAGAGCATCAGTGCCGGAATAAGATAGACGAAGCTGGGCATGGTCTGCATCATGTCCAGCATCGGCCGCAGAATCCCGTCAAATCGTTTGCTCTTGGCAGAAATAATCCCCAGGGGGAGTCCGAAGACTATGCAAATCAGCGATGATGTGAGCGTGATGGCTAAAGTCATCGAACCCAAATCAATCAATCCAAAAACACACATCAGGCCTAATAAAGTCGCAGCTATCCCGGCAAACTTGGCGCCTACCGTCTGCCAGGCAAGTAGTCCCGTTATGAGGATAATTGACCACCAGGGGAGCCAGAGGAAAAAATCCTCCAGCGGGCCCAAAATGCCTCGTAGCACTATAAGATTGATGGCGGAGAAAAAGGGGTCGCAGTTGACCACTATCCAGTCCACCACCATATCAATGAACTTGATTATCTCCCATCCGAAAGCCCAATCCTTGGGGAAATCGATGGCTACCCCGGGTTCCAGGGCTTTCCCGGTTTCCACATCAACTGGCACATTGTTGTAGAGGACGAGAGTGACTGCCATGAGGATGGCAAATATTACCACGCCAAGTGTGATTTTTGCTGCCGTTGATAACTTGGGGAGCCTGCCGTTGCCAGTCAGGCGCTGCCAAATCGTTCGGTGTACAACCGAAGTCTCTTTAGCTACATCTTTTTGCACTGGTTACCAATACCTCAAAAAAAACCTTATCGAATGATTTCTCCGTTTCACGCCACGGATTTGCTACTGTTCGCCGCATTATTTTCGTCACCGTTCCCATTGCCTGATTGCATAGCATTGATTAGTGCTAACCTGGTAACTACTCCAAGCAAGCGCTGCTCCTCATCCAGTACAGCTACTGGTATATTCCCCTCGGCAACCAAGGGCAGGACCTGTTCCGCTGGAGTATCTGGAGAAGTGGAGGGAAATTCGTTTCGGACGACATCCTCTACCTTCGTAGGTCCCTTGCGGTCAGCAGAGATAGCTTCTTTCATGGTTACGATACCTTTGAGTCGATTAAAGGGGCCAACGATGAAGGCGACCGGAGTTCGCTTGTCTGCCATTTCCCTAATGCATGCCTCAATATCCTGATTACTTCGAACTACAGCAAGTGGTTCCTCCATAATGCTTGCCACCGGTATGACCTGTCCTCGAGGCACATCTTTAACAAATTCACTTACATAGTCATCCGCTGGCACAGAGACTATTTCTTGCGAAGTGCCAATCTGTACAATTACCCCATCCTTCATAATGGCAATACGGTCACCTAGCTTCAGCGCCTCAAGAAGGTCATGAGTTATAAAGACGACCGTCTTTTTCATTGCGGAGCGTAAGTTAATAAACTCGTCCTGCATCTGGCGGCGAATGAGCGGATCCAGAGCACTGAAGGGCTCGTCCATGAGAACGATTTCAGACTCCACGGCAAGAGCCCGAGCTAATCCAACTCTCTGCTGCATACCACCGCTGAGCTCATGTATCCGGCTCTTTTCCCAGCCCTTCAGCCCTACTAGCTCTAAAGCTTGGTCTACCTTTTCCTGTCTTTCCCTGCCATGCTCTCCCCGGACTTCCAAGCCAAAGGTAACGTTATCCTGTACTGTACGGTGGGGGAGCAGCCCGAAGTTTTGAAACACCATGCTAAGCTTGTGGCGACGTAGCTCCCGGAGCTCAACATCGTTCATCTTGGCAACATCTATACCATCAACCAGTATCGTGCCCTTGGTCGGTTCAATAAGTCGGTTGATACAGCGGACAAGGGTTGACTTTCCACTACCAGATAGCCCCATCACCACGAATATCTCGTTTTCATGCACCTCAAAGGAGACATCCTTTACCGCTATGACATGCCCGGTCTGCTCCAGTATTGCTTGTTTGTCCATACCATTATCGGCCAGAGCAAATACACTTTCAGGATTAGGTCCGAAGACCTTCCACACGTTTTGGCACAAAATACCTACTTCTTCTTTTTGAGACATTTTAATCCTCTGAATGTAGTTTGTGGAGAAAAGTTTGCAGGTGGTAAATATTGTAGTAATGAATTGACTATCGATTATAGTTAGCAGGGGAAAGCAACAAAGTGCTTAGAAACAGTGGATAGAAATATTTGGTTGGGTCCCTCCCATTAATACTATTAACTTAACATCCGGGGCTTACGTTCTTAAAAAACCTATTCTGACTGCTGGCCTGCGTCTAATTCTGCCTGCTCAGCAAAAGCCTTATATACTTTATCACGAAAGAGGTAATATGTCAAAGCCGTTAGGGGGGGGGCTGTGGTAGTATTTGGAGAGGTTCATAGCCATTATTAACGATTTATGTGGATTATTCTCAGGTATGCCTATGTGGGAAGTCTCGATAATGCCATATATGGACTAATTAACTTTAAAAAAGAAAGGATTTCCAGACATTTTCTAGTATCACTATGGTAGATGTCACGAGATTCTTACAGTTAGCTCATTACATACTTCAGCGGCTATATTAATTTAACTATCTGGTCTTTCTGAGTCGGTCGCTCCCGTCCTGAAACGCTGGCTCAGAGCTACAAAGGAGCGGTACGCTTCGACCTGCTGTCGTTGTTCAGCAGCGTTCCAGCCCAGTAAATGTCCCATCTCCTGGGACACTGTCTCCACGGCATCCAGACCCTGACACGAGGCCAAGCCGGTAGCACTGCGGCGGAGCAGGAAGTCACTTACGGTCAAGGCTCCCTCCATCTTTGTGGCGTGCCATATCTGGGACAGAATGTCCTTTGAATGAGGACAGATGGGTTGCTTCCCCCGGGCATCATTGTGCGCCAGTTCCAGGATTTGATATAGGCGAGAACCATAGAGGGTATTAAGATGGGCTATTGTTTCGACAGAGAGACCGCTTTCCTTAGCCGCCTGCTCCATCTTTTCCTGTGGGACATCCGGTGCTCCAGGCAGGAGAGTTTCTGCCGTACTGCAGGCTACATTCACGCCAAGCTTCTGGCACACCAGGTCTACCACCTCCTGAGCTATAGCTCTATAACCAGTTATTTTGCCTCCCACTACCGAGATGAAGCCTTTCATGCCATCCCCGTGCTCGTGGTCAACAAGCCTGTGCTTACGGGTGACATTGGAAGCGCTACCGCCCATAGAACCGGCCAGAGCCCGCAAACCGGCGGTGGTATAGAAGACGTCCTCTGCACGCACAGCAGGAAATGCCCGTCGGGCCTCCGTCAGCAGGTAGTCAACATCCTCTGCCTCAGCGTGTACTGTATCCGGGTCCTCTGAGTAGTCGGTGTCGGTGGTGCCAATGAGGGTGTAACCCTGCCACGGGATGGTGAAGAAAAGTCGTCCATCAGCATGAGCAAAGAGAACCATAGCATTGTTGCAGATATTGGTGGTCAGGAGGTGGATGCCTTTTGTGGTACGCATCATAGGCTCTGGGTGGCTGTAAAGCATACCCAAAACTTGGCCCATCCAGGGGCCAGCAGCATTAACCACCAGGCGTGCCGCTACCTGGTAATCCTCTCCAGATAGCGTGTCCTCTACCTGCACTCTGCTTACCGTGTCACCATCTCTTACGACCTTGGTGAGCCTGGCATGATTGACTATAGAGGCCCCGTGCTCGGCAGCAGAGAGTACGTTTTCCAGGCAGAGTCGCTCTGCAAATGGTATCTGGCAATCATAGAAGAGGTATGAGCCGGTTAAGCCATCCAGTTCGAGGCCTGGCTCAAGCTCCAGCGTCTCGCGACGAGAGAGGTGGCGAAAAGAGGGGACGGTCTTATCGAAGGAAAGGATGTCGTAGAGACGCATACCCAGTGCCATAACAACCCGCTCCGAATGGTGGGTCATGGGTATTAAGAAGGGAAGCGAATGTACCAGGTGAGGCGCAATGCTGAGGAGCACCTCACGTTCTCGCATATCCTGCCTCACCAGGCGAAACTCCAGTTGACGCAGGTAGCGCAGACCTCCGTGAATCAGGCGTGAGGAGCGTGAGGTGGTGCCATAGGCAAAATCCTCCTTCTCGAGCAGTAATGTCTTAATGCCGCGGAGGGCTGCATCTCGGGCAATACCTGTTCCGATGATGCCCCCGCCGACCACGATTAAATCGAAGGTCTCCCTGGCGAAGTTGTCAAAGTCTCTCTTCACGCTACCTCCTTCAATCTAGCTTGTCACCCAGTAGCGAGCGCGTTCGACGGCGCGTTTCCAGCTGGCGTAAAGGACTTCTCGCTGGTCGACGGACATATTCGGCTCGTAGACCCTAGTGGCTCGCCACTTTTGGGATATCTCAGCCGTATCTCGCCAAAAGCCCACTGCCAGGCCTGCCAGATAGGCAGCTCCCAGGGCGGTGGTCTCAGCTACTGCTGCCACTTGAATAGGCACTCCTAGGATGTCTGCCTGAAACTGCATTAAAAATCCATTGGCAGTTCCTCCGCCATCAACTCGAAGTAGCGGGACCTGAAGGCCAGCTTCAGTACCCATAGCCTCTATGACATCCCGTGCCTGGTAGGCTATAGCCTCCAGAGTAGCCCTCACCAGGTGATTCCTATTAGTACCCTGGGTAAGTCCAATAATGGTGCCCCGAGCATACATGTCCCAGTAGGGAGCCCCCAGGCCTGCAAGAGCGGGAACGAAGTAAACACCACCACTATCAGGGACAGAGCGCGCCATAGCCTCGCTCTCAGCAGCACTGGTGATTATGCCCAGGCCATCCCGTAACCACTGAACAGCAGCCCCGGTGATAAATATGCTTCCCTCCATGGCGTAGCTTACCCCGCTTGGCAATCCCCAGGCTATGGTTGTGACCAGACCTCTCTTGGAGGGAACTGGCCTGCTGCCGGTGTTGAGTAAGACGAAAGAGCCTGTCCCATAAGTATTCTTGGCCATGCCGGTATCGTAGCATGCCTGGCCAAAAAGGGCTGCCTGCTGGTCGCCGGCCATGGCACCCAGGGGCACCCGGGAATCACCCAGTAGACCAGCGACAGTCTCGCCGTACACCTGGCTTGAAGGCATCACTTTGGGAAGAACGGCCTCCGGGATATCCAGCAAAGCTAGCAACTCCCTGTCCCACTGAAGTGTATGGATGTTGAACAGCATAGTACGGCAGGCGTTGCTATAATCGGTAATATGGACTGCGCCACCGGTTAGATTCCAGACAAGCCAGCTATCCACCGTTCCAAAGAGGAGGTCACCTTGCTGGGCACGGTGCTGTCCCTGTGGGATATTATCCAGGAGCCAGCGAAGCTTGGTGGCGGAGAAGTAGGCGTCTATAATTAACCCTGTCTTCTCCATGATAGCTTGGCTCGCTCCCTTTTGCTTTAGCTCCTCGCACAGCGGGGCTGTACGTCGACATTGCCATACAATGGCATTACTGACCGGCTCTCCGGTGTAGCGGTCCCAGACTATGGTGGTCTCCCGCTGATTGGTAATCCCTATGCAACTTATCTGAGACACAGGAGCCTTTGCCTTCTGTAAAGCTTCCTGAGCGACTAATAGAGATGTCTGCAAAAGCTCCCGTGGGTCCTGTTCTACCCAGCCAGGCTTGGGGTATATCTGGTGCACTTCCCGGTAAGCACTGGAGACCACCTGCCCTTCCTTGTCGAAGAGCAGAGCGGTGCTTCCGGTGGTTCCCTGGTCTATAGCCAGAATATAGCTTCTACCTGGCATAATAAACTCTTAACGAAGTTGTTTAATAGATTAGCACGCAACAGGCTAAGCAGACAACTGGTAAAATCCCGGAAGCAATTAGTTGGTGGTTAGATGATTTTCTTTTAATGATTATCAATGGGGAATTACTGGACAGTTCCCTGGCTTTTATTTAAGCAGAAGTGACTCATTCTGTCTATATAACATTTGCTTGTGTCTTGGCATATTTCAACTAGCTAAAATATGACTGGAAATGCTAGTATGACTTATCAAATGATATGAAGGAGAAACCTGAAGCTTATCTGGCAAAATGTATTCCAGAAATAAGTGAAACGGCAGAGAAGGTATACGGTATAGAACCAAAAATAGTGGAATTAAAAAGTTGCCAGGATGCACAGAATAGTCCATGCCCATTTGGAAGCTTCTGTATAGTGTATAACGGAAAGGTTGTTGCTGCACATCCAATCAGCAATAAGCGGTTCAGCAATATTATGAACAAAGAGTTGAAAGCCCGGTAAGCTCTCGAGCCGCCTAACTTTTTCCGACCACTTTCCTACCTTTGAACGCTTGACACCAGCATAGTTGCAGGCACACAATACGGAGCACGGTGTGCCCAACAGCCTGCTGCAGCGGTGTTGTTTCTGGGCGATAAATACGCTCACCGAGAGGAACAGGTGGCGTCCCGAATATCGGGGAAAGGAGGTGCGTCGGCAAATCTTTGATGCACGGGTTTACGGTGATACTGTGTACAATGAACAATGAGGAGGCAGAACAATGTTACGTAAGTACAAGGTATTATGGGTTTCGCTCATTATCGTCGCCGTGGTTGTGGTCAGCATAGGTGCCGGTGCCGCTCTGGCGCAAAACCAGAACATTATCTACGGCGCCTACAAGAAGAGCAACGGTATGCTGAGAATTATTAGCGACCCCAGTGAGGTCAGACCATCGGAGAATTTAGTTTCCTGGAATATGGAGGGCCCACCGGGACCGACCGGACCACAGGGGCTACAAGGGCCTGCCGGGCCACAAGGGGCTAAGGGAGATAAGGGAGATACTGGGACAATGGGACCTCAAGGAGAGCAGGGGCCGCCAGGGCCCATGCCTACACTTGGGGCCTGGGGACTCAGGAGTATAAACACCGTCTATCTAGCTGCTACAGATGGGTTCGTTTTAGCTTATAATTATGGTCCCGAGGGCGCGCTTCTCCTTCTAAAGGGATACACCGATGGTTCAAATCCTCCCATGACTGTTAGAACTCAGGTATGGGCTTTGAACCCCTCAGTTCAGTCATTGGCAATAACTATGCCTGTACGCAAAGGCGACTACTGGAAGATTGAATGTGGGGGATGGAATAACGAGGTTTATTGGATAGGATTCGGCAACTAAGAGGTTCCATCCAGTATAATTGTACGACGAACTTTTCGCGCACCTCCCAGGCGATAATCACCATTGTGCGGGGGGTGTCTCGTTGTGACATTGAATATGAGATTACGCTGCCAGGCTTTAGATTTGTCAGTACATCATTTGCGGGAATGGTAATATCATTACTTTAATGGTGGGCGGTACTGTACAATACGCAGAACCAAGACGTTTGAGTTAACCTTCAGATTATAACTATCATGCCCGTTCGAATCCCCACATCTGAAACAATATAAAATGTTACAATGGTATTTGAAATATACCGGATTATATGTTGTTTTATCCACTGGTTTAGTAGTGAATTTATAGATGTTTGTCAGTTATGCGTGTTTATGAGGTACACATGGGAAAAAGGAATGACCGAATACTTGATTGGGTGATAAAAAAGGTACAGCGCGAATACAGTAAGGATATCTGCCTTTTAGTTGTATATGGTTCTTATTTATATGGCGCAGAAGACTCTTTTTCAGATGTTGATTTTTACTTCATTCCTAAAAACGATAGAGCCAATGAACTTTGCAGGACCTTCATTATTGAGGGCATTGGTTATGATCTCTTCCCGATGAGATGGGAACGTGTTGAAAGACTAGCGACGCTGAACGAATCTCTGACGCCGCTTCTTGGGAATGCGAAAATTGTTTATTCCAATACGGATGAAGACAGAAAGCGCTTTGAAAAACTGCAAGGGATACTTCACAAAAACCTAAACGATCCATCATTTATGCACCAAAAAGCAGTTGATAAGCTCTTTCAAGCAAACGATGCTTGGAGCAGGTTAGTTGCACAAAGCGATCTGTGCAATTGCCGGTTATTTGCAGGGGATATTATTCTGCAGCTGGCTGACGCAGTAGCTTATGAAAACCTGACGTATTTCAAAAAAGGCTTGAAAATGCAGTTTGCCGACCTGAAAACGATGAACAAACTGCCGGGCGGTTTTATAGAAGGATACGAAGCGGTTATCAAAGCTAATACTATCGTTCAAATACAAGACAAATGTGGGAAACTGATAGCATTGTGTAAGGATTTCCTGAATTCTGATATAAAAACGGCAGTTTATTCCAGTAAAACAGGTAAGCTGGTGCAAGATCCACTGTATATCGATTTCAAACAACTCACAGAATTATACGGTGAGATTATTTCCACTTTTAACAAGGTGTACAGCTGTTGTGAAAGTGATAATCACATCCTTGCATTCATTTCAGCGGTATGCTTACAGCGTACGCTTAATGATGAAGTTCATGGCATCCGCTTTGATATTTTAAGCGATTATGACATGGTGGATTTGAGTCGCCTTTCTGCAAGCGCTAAATCGGCTGAGTCAAAGCTTGTAAAATATATCACTAGTGGTGCAGCCATAAAAAGGTACACCTCTGTTGACGAGTTTCTCATAGAAAATTAATAGTACGGCGCATGAGCATAGCCTTCCGTCTGCATTTAAAACAGTGAAGTTCTGTCATTGAATTCCTCTTAATAGTAGAAGTTAATTAAGAGTAAACTGGGCGGTATAGGACTTGAACAAATATCTATACTGCCAGCCAAGCTGCCATCAACAATCTTGTTTACCATATATCATTAATAAAAGGAATATTCATTACCACTGCCATCACGTT
>CAYNFT010000030.1:0-20521 GCA_964396535.1 uncultured Dehalococcoidales bacterium
AGAAGGTCTTCCTGAAAGATGCCGAGTTCGTCCAGAGCACGCATGGTAAGGTAGGCTGTGTCATCTGTCACGGCGGCGACAGCAGTGCTGAAGAAAAGGAAATAGCCCATGTAGCTTTGGTAATCGACCCTTCTGAGACAAGTTGCAATACCTGCCACAAAGATATCGCCTGCATGAATGATATTAGCCTTCACACTACAGTAAGCGGAATGCAATCCGCTCTCGAAGCCAGGGGAGGAAATCTGGAAGAGGGCTCCCCGCTGGCCACGGCTTTTGAAAACCACTGCGCTGAATGCCACACCTCGTGTGGACAGTGTCATGTTAGCCGACCGGATGAGACTGGAGGAGGGCTTGTTTCCGGGCATGAGTTCCGCGAGACTCCCTCCACGCAATACAACTGCGTTGCCTGCCACGGTGCCCGCGTTGGCGATGAATACCTTGGGAATAATGAAGGGATACCGGCTGATGTCCACTGGACCCAGGCTACTATGACCTGTACTGACTGCCACAGTCAGGAACTTCACGGTTCGGGTCAATTGGTAGATACCAGGTATCAGAACCCGGAAACGGTAAAGTGTGAAGACTGTCATCAGGACGTCTGGACCAACACCGAAGATAATCCCCAGCATGAGCAGCACTTGAGTGACCTCTCCTGTCAGGTCTGCCACTCATTAGCCTATAAAAATTGTTATAACTGCCACGTAGCTGTCGACGAGAAGGGGATACCCTGCCGCACCAGTGACCCATCTGAAATGCACTTCGAAATCGGATACAACCCAATAAGGTCGTCGGAAAGACCCTACAAATATGTGGTGCTGCGTCATATCCCGGACTGTGCTGATACCTGCGACTACTACGGTGATAATCTCCTGCCGGATTTCAATGCGCTACCAACTTGGAAATATGCCACGCCACACAATATCCAGTTGAATACCCCTCAGAATGAGAGCTGCAATGCCTGCCACGGTAACGAAGATTTGTTCCTTACTGAAGAAGACGTAAATGAGGCCGAGAAAGAAGCGAATCGAGGGGTAATAGTGGAGGAAATTCCGTCCCCTTGATATAGAACCTTCTGTACTAGCTGGATACAAAGGAGCAGGTATGAAACTGGGCCGAAGAGAGTTTCTGAAGGTTTCCGGAGCAGCGGCTGGTTTCGCTTTACTGCAACCATCAAAATTGATAACACCAGCTAAGGCCAAAGCCAAAGCTGACAGCCTATCCAATATAGCAATGCTGATTGATGTCTCTAAGTGCATTGGCTGCTGGTGGTGTTACGCTGCCTGTAAGAACTACAATAATCTACCAGAGACGATACAGCCCGATATGGAGGAGCCTCCCGAGCTTACTGCCCATACCTGGACAACGCTATTCACCTTGAATAAAGGTGGTAACGAATGGAGTTCCAGGAAACATGCCTGCATGCACTGTGTAGATGCTTCCTGTGAACAGGTATGTCCTACCGGAGCTATATCTCATCAGGGGGCGGCTGTAGTAATCGACCAGGAGTGGTGTATAGGTTGTGGTTATTGTGTCCAGGCTTGTCCTTTCGGCGTTCCCCATAAGGATGAGCACGGAGGGACTGCCCAGAAGTGTACCTTCTGTATTGACAGGACAAGCAATGGTGAGCAGCCGGCCTGCGCTGAAGCGTGTCCAACAGGGGCGATTAAATTTGGTGAGCGGACTGACCTGCTAGCAACGGCTAAAACACGAGTAGAAGCCCTAAAGAATAATGGACACCCGAAGGCAAATCTATACGGTGAGCATGAATCAGGCGGCTTACATATACTTTATGTTCTTACTGACCAGCCTTCGGTCTATGGTTTACCCGAATCACCTCAAGTGGCCACCTCACAAGCGGCGTTTAAGTGGCTCAGCGGTGTCGTTGCTGCCGGTATAATAGCTGTGTTACCTTTCTGGCTCCTCTTTAGGCGAAAAAAATTAAAGCAGAGCGATATTCCGGAGTAAAATCAGATACTGTTGTGCAGGCGCTGGAGGGCAGCTATCTACTAAGCTAAGCGAATTCTGATACTGGATTGTGATTATTCTATAACCTACTTGCCGTCACCAACACGTACCCGGCTCCAGATAGCTACTACCCGAGCCAGTGAACGAAGGGCAGAGTCATCATCCTCCTCATTTCTGCGGAAGCAAAGCCTCATATAGTTATTTAGTATCAGTTGCCCCACGCTTTCAATTGCCGAGCGAATTGCCGCTAACTGAGTTACCAGGCTCTCACAGTCTCTTTCAGCAACAAGCATTTTCTGAATACCCCGAACCTGTCCTTCAACCTTTTTTAGACGCCTCAGTATAACTTCCCTAGATACCTCTTCGTTACCAGCCATTGCATTCCCCGCAAATCTTTATTTCGCTGTTTACAATAGTATACCCGATGATACTCCAAATTGCCACTATTCAGAAAGACTTGACAGTGCGGCTATAGTGTGATATAAATAAACCCCAGTAGGGTATCTCTCCGGCTTTGATATCCTATCCGAATAGGTTACCCGGTTCGTCATAGGACCGGGTAATTTAGTTATTCTTAGGTATTGCAAAGTTACCCGGCAGTATCAAGACGTGACAAGAACCGGCGACTTGTCTTAAACTAGGTGTGAGTAGTTTCCAATTACTAGGAAAGGGTGAAGACATAGATGCTTAAAACTGAGGCGCTTATCATCGGTGGTGGTGCCTTGGGTACTGCTATCGCCAGAGAACTTTCCCGCTATAAGGCTGAGACTACGTTAGTGGAGAAAGAGGTTGACTTTGGCTGGGGTAGCACCAAGGCTAATATGTGCATTGTCTGCCAGGGTGCCGATACCCTCGAATTCAGGAAAGAGTACCGGCGGAGTAAGCTTGTATGGGAAAGTATGCCTCTTATGGAGCCACTGTGCAATGAACTTGATGTACCTTTCAAACGTACCGGTGAACTGGCCGTCTTCTTTGATAATGAAGGACGAGAGAAATACGAGAAAATGAAAGCCCGCGCCGAAGGTATCGGCATAACCACGCATCAGCTTGTTGACCGTGATGAGGTGCGCCATATGGAGCCAAACATAGCTAAAGAGGTTGCTGGAGCGCTATATGACCCCAGTATCGCTGTAATCGACCCGGTGAGGCTGACCATAGCCCTGGCTGAAAATGCTCAGCAAAATGGAGTAAAGCTGATAACCGGAGTCGAGGTGCAGGATATAACCAGGGATACAGATGGCTTTGAGGTCAAGACCAGCCAGGGTAATATCTCCTGCGAATTCATCGTCAATGCTGCTGGCATATCAGTAGACAAAATAGCGGCTATGGTAAATGCTGATGATTTTGTTGTCTCCCCGATAAGGGGCTATGTTGCTGTCCTGGACAAGAAGGTGAGCGATTTGGTTAACCACGAAGTACACGCCAGACCGGAAGCTCCAGGGGAGATGAATATAATCACACCTACTGTACACGGCAATTTATTTATTGGCACCCCGATGAAGTTAGCCAAACGGGGAGAGCACCTCACCACCAGGGAGATGACACAGGTAACCCTGAGCAATGCACGGCGACTGGTGCCTGACATATCGGAAAAGGATATCATCAATTCTTTCTCCGGCTTTCTCATGTTTCGTAACTGGGAGCTGGGGTGGCACGAGTGTGTGGTTAGCCCGTCCCGGAATGTACCCAGATTTATCAATGTCTCCATTGGTTATCCGGGGGTAAGTGCGGCTCCAGCTACCGCTAAGGAAGTGGTTAAACTATTAAGCCAGGAAGGGCTTAAGCTAAAGGAGAAGCCAGATTTTAATCCCTATCGCAAGGCAATAACTGATTGCAGCAGACTCTCCGACGCAGAGAAGCAAGAGCTTATTGCCAGGGATAATAGATACGGTCATGTGGTCTGCCGTTGTGAAACGGTAACCGAGGGAGAGATAGTGGAAGCAATCAGGCGGGGAGCTACCACTCTGGACGGGATAAAGTTCAGAACCAGGGCAGGAATGGGACGTTGCCAGAGTGGTTTCTGCCTGCCCAGAGTGATAAATATCCTATCTCGTGAGCTTGGTATCTCGCCAAAAGAGGTAGCTAAAAAGGGGAACGAATCCCGGCAATTACTATTTGAGAGCAAGGAATTAATAGGGGGGAGGAGATAGCGTGAAATTGCAGGATGTGGATGTAGCCGTAATTGGAGCTGGGCCGGCAGGGTTAGCTGCTGCTATCAAAGCCAGGGAAGCCGGCGCCCCCAATGTTATTGTTATGGAGCGAGCCGAACAGATGGGAGGCTTATTGCATCAATGTGTGCACAACGGTTTCGGATTATTCTACTTTAGTGAAGACCTCACTGGCCCGGAATACGCCCACCGCTTTGTGGAGAAAGCAATGGACATCGGGGTCGAAGGACTGCTGGAGACCATGGTAACTGAGATTACGCCCGAGAGGCAGATAAAGGCAGTTAGTAGAGAAGCAGGCTATATTACCTTTAAGCCCAAGGCTATAGTGCTGGCTATGGGCTGCCGGGAGAGAGCCAGAGGAGCTCTGGGTATACCCGGCACCAGACCCGCAGGCGTCTTCACTGCCGGCACTGCCCAGAGGTTCGTAAATGTTGAGGGCTTTATTCCGGGTAAGAGAATAGTAATCCTGGGGTCAGGAGATATTGGGATGATAATGGCACGCCGTCTGACCCTGGAAGGGACAAAGGTTGAGGCTGTGGTGGAGATACTGCCCTATACAGGCGGTCTCATCAGAAATGAGGTCCAGTGTCTGCATGACTTTGACATTCCACTGCTTTTAAAACATACCGTTACTCAGATTCACGGCGAACAGCGAGTAGAGGCGGTAACCATAGCTCAGGTGGATGATAACAACAATCCAGTCAAGGGGACGGAGAGAACAATACAGTGTGATACCCTGTTATTATCTGTCGGGCTTATCCCCGAAAATGAGCTATCCTTGATGGCAGGAGTGAAAATAGACCCGATAACCGGTGGCCCCATCGTGGACGAGATGAGGCAGACAAATATTCCTGGCATATTTGCCGGCGGTAATGTGGTTCATGTTCATGACCTGGTCGATAATGTCTCCTGGGAGAGTGAACTGGCAGGAGAGAGTGCCGCCTTGTTTGCCTCTGGGGGTAAAGGAGCTGAGGGGAAGACTGGACTAAAGGCAGGGAACAATATCAGATACATCGTGCCGCAGACAATTAGCGGCAAGAGCAAGGTAACTCTTTATATGCGGGTTAGTGAAATGGAAGAAGATGTCCGCCTCCAGATTGGGGATGTGATGAGCAAAGTTTTACGAGTGGTGAAACCCAGCGAGATGCTGAAAATAGAGCTTTCACCAGAGCAAATCGAAGAGGGAACAACTGAAATCGTCGTAAGTTGCGAGAAGAGGAGGCGAAAATAGTGGCTACCCAGGAGAAGATTACTTGTGTTGGCTGCCCTATGGGCTGTCTGGTAACTCTTACCATTGACAATAGAGAGGTGGTTGCTATTGATGGTAACAGGTGTAAGCAGGGGGAAAAGTATGTCCTTGAGGAATACCGTAATCCAGTGCGGATTCTAACCACCACTCTCCTGACGCAGGGAAGTTCGCAACTCCTGCTCCCGGTTAGAACAGCCGGGCCAATACCCAAGATAAAAATGCTATCGGGAGCGAAAGCCCTGGCTAAGATAAGAGTAGAACCGCCGGTCAAGATAGGTGAGGTAGTTGTTACCAGACCAGCCGGCATCGAGGTTGATGTGGTGGCAACCGCTGACCTGCTTGATTAGGCTACGGGGGTAAAAACAAATGAAAGAATTGACCCTGGAAATGGCAGAGAAGATGCTTGAAGCTTCTGAGAGGTGGGCGAAAGATGTTGCCGGGACTCCATGTAGTACTGCTATAGTTGATAAAGCAGGGGCTCTAATTGCTGTCCACCGCATGGATGGCGCTGGCATAGCTACTACTGATATAGCTATCGAAAAAGCGTGGTCTGCAGTGGCATTCAAGATACCCACCTTTATGATGTCCCGGTGGCTTGACCTGCGTAGTGTAGGGGAGATGCTGGGAGACCATGCTTTTGGGATGATAGGCAGAGGCAAAGGGCGCCTTTGCTTTATTCCCGGCGGTATCCCTATTACCGATGACAACGGTGAGATTATCGGTGGCATCGGCAATAGTGGTATTCCTTCAGGTGTGGGCGATATTAGCGATACCAGCGTCAGCCAGGCTGGTATCTCTGCCCTCTATGATTGAATCTAAAACGAAGCGGAGACTATATTATGGGAATAACCCTGGATATAGCTAAGAAGATGCTCAGCATCGGTAAGGAAAAAGCCCGGAATCTGGGCATTCTCTGCAGCATTGCTATTGTTGATGATAACGGCTGGTTGATTGCCCTCCACCGGATGGACGGCGCTCTAATACCTACCGCCGATATTGCCCACGACAAAGCCTGGACAGCAGCCGTTTTCAGAATGCCGAGCTCAGCCGTAAGCCAATTTGGCAATCCCTCAAGCTCTGGGGCTGGTTTTAATACCCAGAACTGGAATGACCGTTTAACCACCATTCCCGGCGGGCTACCCATTGAGGTGGATGGTGAATTAATTGGTGGGGTTGGGGTGTGCGGGGGAACGCCGGAGCAGGATGTAAACCTGTGCCAGGCGCTAGTAGCAGCTATCAGCACGCTACCAATACCACCTGAATAAACCAATGGTATGGCAAACGTTCTCCGTTACCTGTTCTCCAGGAGAGACTTGACTTATTTACTCGAGGGACTCAAGAACCAGACTGGTGAAATATACTGCTTTTTTGCCGAGCTCTTTCTTTCTTGAGGCGTAGTTGAGATTGAAAGTACAGAATGGACAGGCACTGACCAGGCTATCCGAAGGTGCCATAGCTAACAGGCTGGAAGCAATCTGCATTGAGAGGTCGCGGTATACCGAGCGGATACCAGCCCCGGCTCCACAGCAAGGCATATTTTCCCTATTTTTCTCCGGCTCTTCTATTGTCAGACCACATAGATTGAGAAGCTCCCTCGGCTCCTCTGTCATCCGTTCGCCCCGGGATAACCGGCACGAATCTTGATACGTTGCCGTACGCTGAATTTTACGGAGGATTGCTGGATTCTCTTTTAGCTTGTCATATATAACTTCGATTGCGTGGAGCACGGTAAAATCTACACCTCCCACTACCCTGGGATAAAAATATTTGAAACATTTCAGGCAGCCATTGCAGGGAACTATCATCTGCTTTATTCCCAGAGACTTGAATCTCTCCACGTTCTTCTGAAAGAACTCCGCCGCAATATCTCTCCTGCCAGCCTCATAGATATAGGTACCACAACAGCCCTCGTCTTCAATAATCATAAAATCAATGCCAAGTTTTTTCAGTACCAGATAGGTAGATGCAGCCGCTTCTTTTACCAGGTACGATGGCAGGCACCCCATATAAAGGAGAGTATCTGATTCCCTCTGTGTAAATTCTTCAGGTAGCCATTCAAGACGTTTATCCGGGTCGCCGTTCACCGAGTTTCCACTATCCAGAATCCCCTGAATAATCTCGTCGTGCCGTTCAAGCGGACCAAATCCTTTTCGTACCAGTTCTTCCCTGGTCTCGTGTATTACTTCCGTGATTTGCAGCCCTTCAGGACAGACCGTCTCACATTGCAGGCATTTAGGGCAATTGTAGATGCTCTCAATCATTTGCGGTTCGGGACGTACTCCACTGAATATTTGTGCTGCTGTCTTTAAGCGGTGTAGAGGGGAAAACAGCAATTCACCAGTGGCTTGGTAAGTGGGGCAGGCTTCCATACAGACCTCGCACTCTGTACAGCGTGCAATCTCGTTCTCGATATCCAACATTCGCTCCTTTTATACTTTGCTATCTGTATTAGGTTCTGTCTCGGTAATTAGCAGTCCTGCTAAAATGCCATTTCGGGTTTCCAAATCTCCCACACGTGACCAGCCCTTGTTAGCGTTTCTGTCTCTGGGGGCAAGGTTGGCTTGCCCGGTTGCCAGCCGGAAGGCATAAGCTCGCCTGTTTTCTGGTGGTGCTGGAATGCCCTTAATTGGCGTAGAACCTCAGCTACATTCCTACCCACCGGCGTAGTCAGAACCTCCATAGCTTGAACGATTCCCTCGGCGTCTATGAGAAAACGTCCACGAACATCTACACCCTTCTCCTCGTCATATACCCTGTAAAGAGTACCTATTTTACCTCCAGGGTCTGATACCATAGGATATGGTATACCACCTTCCACCATCTTCGAGAGTTCCACTTCTTGCCAGACTTTATGCGAGAAGTTACTATCCACGCTGACAGCTAATACCTGCACTCCCAGCTCTTGGAACTCAGTATATTTGACGGCAACTGCCGCCAGTTCCGTCGGTCAGACACAGGTAAAATCTGCGGGGTAAAAGCAAAGCATAACCCATTTGCCCCTGTAATCTGAGAGCTTAACCTCCTTTGATGTGCCCTCGTGATACGCTGTGGCAGTGAAATCTGGTGCTGCTCGACCTACTTGGATGCTCATGTTTTCCTCCTTTTCACTTTAAATCAATACGATTGTAATATTACCTCCTTAGAGAGTCAACAGAATCTCACCTGCCAGCAGATTAAAATTCTAGCAAGTAGGGTGGATTTGATGAATTATCCTGCTTTTTGCATACAGTGCTATAATTACAAAAAACATAAAAAGTGGTATTCAAGTACCAGTTTAGGTAAAAGAAATGGAAAAGCAATTAATCGCTCCCTGCGGAATGAACTGCGGCATATGCAGTGGGTACCTTGCCTTCAAATATGATGTGAAAAGCAAGGGAATCAGAATGCCTTACTGCATCGGTTGCCGGCCAAGAGACAAGAAGTGTGCCTTCCTCAAGAAGAAGTGCACTCTGCTCCTGGAGGGCCAGGGGCAATACTGTTATGAATGCGAGGATTTTCCCTGCGAAAGGCTCCAGCGCCTCGACAAACGCTATAGAAACAATTTCAGGATGAGCATGATTGATAACCTCGAATATATGAAGGAGAATGGCATAGAGGATTTTCTACTGAAGGAAGACGATAAATGGAAATGCCCCGAGTGCGGGGCAGTAATATGCTGCCACAATGGCATCTGCTTTAACTGCGGGTTTGAAAAATTAAGAAACAAGAAAAAGCTGCATAGTTGGGAAGACGACTAGCTCAGATAGTTCGAATCCAGCCCTCGCTTCAAATGAGTGTGCAAGAGAGTATAGCTTACACAAGTCCTGTCTTCTATTTTGGGGACTTCTAATTTTGTTGCGCTATAGTTTTATGCTCGCCTAACCAATCAGCAAGTTTACCCATAACCTGGTCCTGATTTAAACCTCCGATACTTATAAGCTTCCTTTTACTGGTTGTACCTTTTTGGATTGTGACTTGGCTTTTAGTTATGCCCAAAATATCACTGAGATACTTAATCAGCTCTTGATTGGCTTTGCCCCTTATTGGAGGTGCAGCGACCCTAATATGCAAGACCCCTTGTTTAAAGCCTAGCACCTCATTTTGGCTTGCATTAGGCTGTACTTGAACAGCCAGCTTCGTTTGTTCTTCCTTCATCGTGGTTTTATTTATTCGGATTACTCTACAACTCACCCTGTGCTACCGTTGAGAAGAAGTCTAGCTAACCGGTGTTTTTCTTCTCCCGGAACTCAGCCAGCATCTTCTCCAGCTTATCGTCACCTCCGGCTAGTATAAGAACGTCGTCCAGTTGTATCTTTTCGCTCGCGCCTGGGGTGACAATAACCTCTTTCTCCCGCTGAATGAGAAGCGCTGCCACTTCCCATTCGCCCGTGCGGCCAAATCCAAGCGAAGATAAGCTGTCACCAGCTAGATGTGGTGGAACCTTGAACTTGGCAATGCCGTAGCCGGGTACTACTGTCATATAGTCAGAGACTTCGATTAAAGTAACTCCACGGGCTACCCTGGCTCCCATTTCACGCTCAGCATAGACTACATTATCAGCTCCAATCTTCTCAAGGATGCTTCCGTGAAGTTCATCATTAGCTCTGGCTATTACATACTTCACGCCCAGTTTCTTCAGCAGGATTGTGGCAAGTACGCTGTTCTGGATAGCTGAGCCTATGGCAACTATAGCTATCTCAAAGTCAGCGACGCCGAGTTCTTTGAGAACGGCTTCGTTGGTTGCATCCGCCTGGATGGCATGCGTCACCTGTGAGGCTATGTTCTGTACCTTATTTTCATCTTTGTCTACGGCCAGTACGTCATGGCCTTCTGCCATTAAGGTGGTAGCAAGGCTTATGCCAAATCGCCCCAGACCTATTACTACTATTTGTTTTTTCATGTTACCTCCTGTTTCTAACCAATTCTTACTGCTTCCTCAGGATATCGGTATGCAGTTGGTCGCTGTCGCTGAATTAATGCCAGTGCCAGGGTGAGAGGTCCCAGCCGACCAACAAACATGGTGCTGGTAATGATTAACCGACCAGCCATCGATAAATCGGGGGTAATACCCGTGGACAACCCCACCGTGCCAAAGGCCGAAAAGGTTTCAAAGAGTAGATTGAGAAAGCTGAACTCTTCTGTAACCGTCAGTATGAAAACCACCAGGGACACTAGGCCAATGGAAAACATGACCAGGGTCAGCGCTCGATGTATCTGTTGCGTGTTGAATTGTCTGCCAAAGGCACCGGCGCGTTCCCTACCCCTGATGGTGCTCCAGATTGTTGCTACCAGCATGCCGAAGGTATTGAGCTTTATACCACCAGCAGTTGACCCTGAAGCCCCACCGACGAACATCAGGAGCATGGTAAAAAATAGCGTATAGTCAGCCACGTTTGCCATGTTGATGGTACTGAAGCCCGCGGTTCTTGCTGTCACTGATTGGAAGAAAGCATTAAGCAGTCTCTGCGGTTGCGACATGGCACCGAGTGTATCGAGATCGTTCCATTCTGTCAATAATACGACTATGATTCCAAATGCTAGCAGGCTCACCGTGGTGGTTAACACCATCTTGCTATCCAGCGACAGCCTGCCCCATTTTCGAGATTTAAGGATATCAAATACTACCAGAAAACTGATACCGCCGAGAAAAATAAGGGCTGCCGTAGGTAATATGACCAGGGGAACACCCTGATAATCCGACAAGCTCTTAAAACTACCAAACAGGTCAAAACCGGCATTATTAAAAGCCGAGATTGATTGAAAGAACGATACCCATACAGCCCTTCCTGGGGAGTATTGAGCAGAGAAGTAAATATAGAAGATTGCGGCTCCAATAAGTTCTGCCACCAGAGTGAACACTGCCATTCGCTTTACGATTGTAACCAGGCCTCCAAGCTGAGTCAGCCCCATTGATTCTCTGATGAGCAATCTCTCTTGGAGTCCTACCCTCCGCCCAAATGCCAGCAAAAAAACTGTGGCACTGGTCATAAAACCAAATCCACCTGCCTGGATTAGGAGCATGATTACCAGCTGACCGAAGAAGCTCCAGTAGTCTGCTGTGTCCACCACAACCAGACCAGTGACACACACTGCTGAAGTAGTGGTGAAAAAAGCGTCCACAAGTGAAGTCATTTGGCCAGTCTTGGTTGATATTGGCAGTATAAGCAGGATGGTTCCGCAGGCTATGAGACCAGCGAAGCCATATATAAGTACCAGTGACGACGAGCTGCCGGTTCTTGGTCTGGGTATTGCCGGAAGCAGAATCCGCCATGGTCTAGTGCGATATCTGGTTGGGTGGAATATCCTGTCACCAGGTCTACGAGTGTAATCCTGTCGCATGTCTGTTCCTGCGTTCTTGGGAATACCAAGCAAGGTAGGCTAAGCTTTGATATCTCTCAACGTATTATAGCCCTTCTCACCTGTGGTGTACACTGTCTTGGGTGGTAAGCCTGAAAGAGCTAAAAAAGACGGTGTCAAAGATAGCCCGTTTATTTCACGATTGCGCTGATTGTCTTAAACCTTTCTTCCTTTGCTGACTTCAATAACTCGAAGAGTATCATCTCAGTACTGGTCACCTTGGCTCCTTCTGTGTTCATCCTCTTAAGTCCAAGGTCTCTATTCTCTGGCGTTCTCGATGAAACACAGTCGCTAACAACCTGAACTTCATATCCTGAACCGAGTAAATCAATAGCTGTTTGATAGACACAAATATGATTTTCAATACCTGTGATCAGAACTTGCTTACGGTGTAACTCTTCAAGCTTTCGCTGGAAATTCTCCTCCCTATAGCAGCTAAAGCTGAACTTGGGTATTGGGTGCACTGCTGATAAGATATTCGATATCTCGGGTATTGTCGGTCCCAGTCCATCAGGATTCTGCTCGGTCAATATAGTTGGAATATCCATAACCTGTGTCCCTTTAATGAGTTTTTGAATATTACTGGAAAGAGCTTCCTTCTCGTACATGACACGAAAGAGCTTCTCCTGGATATCAATTATAACCAAGGTAGTATTCTCAGCAGTAAACATAGTTTATCACCTCGTTTCTATTTTTCTTCAAGCTACCAATCTTTAAATCAGGATTATGACACAGTGTAATACTGCTAAATGTAAATATACTGTTTGTTATATGTCAAACGTATAATTACTCTCTATTGCATAACCTATTATAACGGGTATTCGATGGAAATCATAAGCGCTTCTTTTTAGTATGCCTTCCCTGTTGGTTGGTGAGGGAATGCATTTAAGTATTTGCCCTGCTGTATTATGGTGACTCAGTCTGGTAAAATGGTGATCAGGGGATAAGGAGAGCGAGATTAGCTTTATCGTGTTACTTGGCAGACAATATGGTGGGGAGGGTAAACGATGACTGTAGCCTCGCAAATTGTTGATAAGGCTGGCTCCCTGTTTGATGTTATTGGTGTTAGCCGGCTATCCAGCGGTGATAGTCTGCTAATTCTGGGGCTCGAGTCAACACCGGAACGTAATCTTGACGAGTTTGGGCATTTGGATGGTAATTTTCAGATGTATGGTTTTGAAAAGCACGTTAAGCCCAGGCTGGAGTCACTGCTCGATTTCATCCACGGCAAGGGTTTTTCCGCTGAACCGGTTGGACGATATGGCTATCCTCTTAAAGGCGAAATCAACCTGAAGGAGCAGGCGATTCGCGCCGGGCTGGGCAAGCGAGGCAAAAGCACCGTAGTATTGCATCCAAAATATGGTCCCCGTCTTCGCTTTATGGCCGTCAGGACAGATGCCCCACTGGAGCCGCTAATGGGTCCGGCCTTGGCTGACGAAGAGAACCCGGTTTGTTATCAGTGTTCTATATGCATTGATGCCTGCCCCGTAAATGCCCTTGAACCCTACCGTATGCCTGACGCCTCAATCTGCCTCTCCAACATTACTCCTATTACTGAAGATGGACGCTCTGTTCTCTGCGATATATGCCTCCATCTATGTCCGGCGGCTAAAGAGGGATAGAGCCTGCTCTAATGTTGGAATGCCCAAAATCAACCTTTTCTCTTAATTAGGGTTTTTGAATTCTATCCCCCTTCCCGTAGCTGTTACTTGAGAGGCTTCGCCCCTCTTAGACGTCCTTCCCTTATTTAAGTTAATATTATTTTATTAACTTTCCTCATAAATCTATTGACATATTTTATAGCATAGTTTATAATTATAGTCGAGGGAAAACATGGCAGGTAAGGATTACTATAATATATTGGGCGTCAAACGGGATGCCAGTGAGCAAGAGGTAAAGCGGGCTTACCGAAAGCTGGCTCGTAAGCACCATCCTGATGTTAATCCTGGTGACAAATCGGCGGAGGCTAAATTTAAGGAGATAAATGAGGCCTATGAAGTCCTGTCTGATAAGGGAAAACGGCAGAAGTACGACCAGTATGGTGACCAGTGGCAGTATGCTGACCAGTTTGCCAAGGCGGGAGGACAGCGGAATGTCTACTGGGATTTCAGCCCGGGTGGTGCTCAAAGTTCCAACTTTGAAGAGGGTGATTTAGAGAGCCTGTTTGGTGACCTGTTCCGTGGTTCCAGGACTGGTACTTACAGCCGCCGGACCCGGCCCAGGCGCGGCCGGGATATAGAATATCCCATTGAGGTAACCCTTGAGGAAGCCTATCACGGGGCTAAGCGCATCCTCAGTTTTGAAAGCCAGCAAGCTTGCTCCAGTTGTGGCGGCACCGGTCGAATACAGAATGTCCCATGTTCGACATGCCGGGGCTCAGGGGTAGTAGCTGGTACGAAGCAACTTGAGGTTAAGATTCCACCCGGCGTTAAGGATGGGTCTCGGGTGCGTATCGCTGGTAAGGGAGAGACAGGCTATGCCGGCGGAAACAGCGGTGACCTTTACCTGATAACCTCGGTCAAGCCACACCGGCTGTATGAGCGAAAGGGTGACGACCTACATGTGGAAGTGGCAGTACCATTATCGGTGGCGGTGCTGGGTGGTGAGGTTCAGGTGCCTACCCTTAAAGGGAAACTGGCGCTAAAGATTCCGCCAGAGACTCAGAACGGGCGTGCCTTTCGTCTGGCAGGGCAGGGGATGCCTCATTTGGGTAACTCTTCCCGGGGTGACCTGCTGGCTAAAGTAAAGGTGGTTTTGCCAACCAAGCTAACAGCGGAGGAAAAGAAGCTGTTTGAGCAGCTTCGCCAGCTACGAACCGGCGATTAAGTTAAGAGGTGAGCTATGAGTCAAGCTGATGAAGAACCGCGTTATGTGATAAGTGTAGCTGCCAGGATGCTTGGTGTCCAGACTTATACCTTGCGCTACTACGAAAAGATTGGCATAATAGAGCCATCTCGGTCTGGAGGTAATATTCGTCTGTATTCGGATAGAGATATAGCCCTGCTGAGGCAGATGAAGACGCTGATGGAAGACCTGGGTATTAACCTGGCTGGAGCAGAAGTTATTCTGCGTATGGCACAGCGGATGACTGAGCTACAGAACCACGTTGAAGGACTGGAATCAGAGATTAAGAAATTGAGATTGAAGCAAAGGAAGGAATAGCCTGGAGTATTAAGAACATTAAAGACTATAAGATTGGGGCAGGGGTAAGGGATTTTGTTTGATATAGAACGCTTTCTCGAGGAAAAGCTAAATCTGGTATATAGAGCTCACTATGCACTTTGGGTTTACTGGTGGCCACTGTGGAGGAGTATCAGTGGGCGGAGTATCCTGCGAAAGTGGGAACAGTGTAATCTAGTACAGGAGGGACAAACCTTTCTGGATTACGGATGTGGCACTGGTGATTTTACCATTCCGGCAGCTAAGAAAGTGAGCTATAAGGGAAAGGTATATGCTCTGGACTATTTCCTTCGGCAGTTGCAAATAGTCGAACAGAGGTCGGAAAAGGCAGGACTGACTAATATAGAAACGATACTGTCGGATAGCAAGACAGGTCTATCTGATGAATCCGTAGATGTAATCTGGATGTGTGATGTCTTGCATGAGATTAAAGAAAGACGGGCAGTATTAGAGGAGTTGCATAGAGTGCTGAAGAGAGAAGGGTCTCTGGCTATATATGACGGCATGGGGGAGAAGGCTCTGGACTATACTACCGAACTGTTTTCCTTGACCGAGAGGGATGATAAATTTTTCAGGTTTGCCAAAATAAGTTAATAAAGAGGTGATAGTTGGAGGAAGCGCAGGTTGAGCAAGGAAGACCAAAAGGAAACTGGCGTTTCTATCTTATTAGCGGTTTAGGCTTTTTATTCACAGCACTATTACTTGCTGCTGCAATTATCTTCCGGGAGGAAATACAAAATATCGGGGGTTATGGTTATGTAGGTGTTTTTATTGTTGGGATCTTGTGCGGAGTAAGCATTATTCCTGCTCCCACTTTGCTTATGGTATTTACCATGGGGGGTATATTGGATCCGATATACGTAGGACTGGCAGCAGGTTTGGGTGGGGCTATAGGTGGAATAACCGTATATCTAACGGGAGCAGGCGTGGAGACGATATGGTCGAGATTTCGAGCCAAGGGACAGTCCTATGAAAACCAGCCTGGCTGGCGTTACGACCCCGTAAGACCCGTCGAATCCCGATTTTGGTCTAGAGGTGAAGCCCTATATACCCGCTTAGTTCAATGGATGGGAGGGAAAGGAGGTGCCTGGACTCTATTTATCACCTCAGCACTGATAATAAGCCCTTTTTACTTTGCTGGACTGGCGGCTGGCTCTCTCAGGATTGGATTAATAAAGTTCTTCCTGATTAGCTGGGCTGGCAAGACGATAAGGTACCTGATTGTAGCCTTTGCCGGCGATTTGGGACTAAATGTCCTGTTGAAGTGGATTGGTGGTTGAAAATGACGGAAGGTTTGACTTTAGAAGAAGAAGCTAACCGTCTGGCTGAGCAACTTTTCGAGAATGACACTCAAAAGCGTGCCAGCTTTACCAGTAGGCTTTTGGATATGTGCACTAGGGCGCAGGACAAGGATTTTCTACTAATTCACAACCCTGGTGGGTGGGGCACCACACATTTGGAAAACCTCTTGCAGTGGGAGAGAAGCATTGTGGAAGGAGTCAGTACCACTATTGAAAAGCTAGGATATACCCGGTCATTGATGCAGTACTTTCGTACTAACAGTGGTTGGCGGGATATAATGGGAGACATTAGGGAGCAGGCTCGATTCTTCGCTTATAAGGCGAAGATAATGGCAGCTGAGTTGAGATTTATCACCCAGCATTTTAATGACCTTAGAGTGGTAATGATAGGAGTAAGTCAGGGGGCAGCCTTCAGCAATGCGGTGTCGCAATATCTGGATGGGTCTGACCGGGTTTTCAGCATAGAGCTAGGCACACCATTCCCCTACAAATCTCGAAGGGTAATTACTGAAAGAACGCTAGCCCTGGATAGCAATGGGTTGATGCCTGATGCTCTGATGGAATGGGATGTACCAACTATAGCCAGAACCTATTTTGGTGCTCCCTTCCGGTGGATTAGATATAAATTACAGGGGAAACGGATAAAATTTACCTATTGCATCAATGTCCCTGGACATGACTACAACTGGGACTATCCCGAAGTTCAACGACAGGTAGAAGATTTCCTTAATCTTAACTTTGGCGATAAAAATAATGTGGAGGTGGAAGAATCATGAGGCAGGAAAGGTTTACTGAACAGTCACAGGAAGCACTGGCTCTCTCTCAGGAGCTGGTTCGTCAGTATCAACATAACCAGTGGGATGTGGAGCATATCCTGCTGGCGCTGCTCCAGCAAGAGAGGGGGTTAGTTGGCGAAATATTGCGTGACCTTGGTGTTAACGTGGATGAGGTAAAGCAGCGGGTAGAAGCCGCACTGGACAAAATGCCGAAAGTCACTTATGAGACGGGACAGATTTACGCTACACCACGTATTTCCCAACTTTTACAGAAGGCAGGAGCCGAAGCTGACAGACTCAAGGATGAGCTTGTCGCTACCGAGCATCTGCTGATTGCTATTGCTAGCGAGGAGAAGGGTGAGGCAGCTGGAATACTTAAGAGCTTTGACGTTGACCAGGAGAAGGTATTTCAGGCTCTGCAAAAACTTCGTGGCGGGCACCGGGTTACTGATGCCAGAGCCGAGAGCAAATATCGCTCTCTGGAGAAGTACGGTCGTGACCTGACCGAGCTAGCTCGCCAGGGTAAGCTCGATCCGGTTATCGGGCGTGAGAATGAGATTAAGCGGGTAATGCAGGTACTTACCCGGCGGACTAAGAATAATCCGGTGATTGTTGGCGATGCCGGAGTGGGTAAAACAGCTATTGCCGAGGGATTAGCCCAGAAGATTGCGGCTGATGATGTTCCTGATTCCCTTAAAGGACGCCGTGTAATAGCTCTGGATATGGGAGCTCTGGTGGCAGGAAGTAAGTTCCGGGGTGAGTTTGAGGAGCGGCTTAAGGCAGTGATGGATGAGGTTCGGCAGGCACAGGGTGAGGTTATATTATTCATTGATGAGATTCATACTGTGGTTGGAGCCGGCGCTGCTGAAGGGGCTATTGATGCCAGCAATATGCTCAAGCCGGCGCTAGCTCACGGCGAGCTACAGTGCGTTGGTGCCACCACCCTTGATGAATACCGCAAATTCGTTGAGAAGGACAAAGCGCTGGAGCGGCGCTTACAGCCGGTATTTCTCGGTGAGCCCAGTGTCGAGGCTACTATTGAGATGCTTCGTGGACTGCGACCGAGGTATGAAGCTCACCATAAGATTAAGATTAGTGATGAGGCTCTGGAGGCAGCCGCCCGGCTCAGCCAGCGCTATATATCTGACAGGTACCTGCCTGATAAGGCGATCGACCTTATTGATGAGGCAGCCAGTAAGCTGCGTATTGATACAGAAAGCGCGCCGCCTGAGGTCAAATCTCTGGAGCAGCGTTTGAAACAGTTAACTAATGAAGAGGATGCAGTTTCGCAGCGGCAGGATTATGAGCGTGCCGCCCAGCTCAAGACTGAAAGGTTGCGCCTGGAAGAAGAATATAACCAGGCTAAGAACGATTGGCTGCAGAAAGAGAAGATTGACAGTGAGGTCGATGCGGAAGATATTGCCCTGCTTATCGCTAACTGGACAGGCATCCCGGTATCCCAGATGCTTGAAGGTGAGGCTGAGAAACTGCTGCACATGGAAGACCGAATCCACGAGAGGCTGATTAATCAGGAAGAGGCAGTTACGGCTATTTGTGAAGCTATCCGAAGAAGCAGGGCTGGGCTTAAAGACCCGAGGCGACCCATTGGCAGCTTTGTCTTCCTTGGTCCAACTGGTGTCGGTAAGACTGAGCTGGCTCGCACCCTGGCCCGGTTCCTCTTCGACGATGAGAACGCAATGGTACGCCTGGACATGTCGGAGTATCAGGAGAGGCACACTGTATCCCGTCTTATTGGTGCTCCACCGGGCTATATTGGTTACGAGGAGGGAGGTCAGCTTACTGAGGCAGTAAGACGCCGCCCCTACCGCGTACTCCTCCTCGATGAGATTGAAAAGGCGCACCCGGAGGTATTTAACAGCCTGCTTCAGCTTCTCGATGACGGGCGGTTAACCGATGGGCACGGACGGACGGTTGACTTTAAGAACACGGTAATCATCATGACCAGCAACACCGGGGTTGAACTAATCAAGCGTGATACAAGCTTCGGCTTCACGCCGCAGAGGGGTGGAGCCAAAGCCCGGCAGCAGAGCTATGAGGATATGAAGGAAAAGGTGATGGGAGAGGTGAAGAAGACCTTCCGCCCCGAATTTCTTAACCGGCTGGACGAGATTTTAGTTTTCCATGAGCTAACCGAGGAAAATCTTCGGCAGATTGTTGATTTGATGGTAAAGGATTTGCAGGAGCGTCTGGCTGAGCGTAAGCTAAAGCTGGAGATGACCGATGCCGCCAAATCATGGCTTGCCAAAGTTGGCTTTGACCCGATATATGGGGCACGACCGCTGAGGCGGGCTGTGGAACGCTATGTCGAGAATCCACTGTCAACTAAAGTGCTTAAGGGAGAGTTCAACGAAGGCGATAACGTTGTTGTTGACCTCGTTGATGATGCCCTGACCTTTACTGCCAGGGTGGCAGAAGCAGTCACACAATAGTATAATAAGGGACTGATGGGGCTGTAGCTCAATTGGGAGAGCGATTGAATGGCATTCAATAGGTAGGGGGTTCGAATCCCCCCAGCTCCACTTAGGGGGACGATACCGAGAACTCCCCGGCAATCCAAGAATGAATGGCCGGGGAGAGTCTTTTCAGTAACCTTTGCTTGGTCACCACGGTAGACCGTGCTTATCAAAAGGTAGAACCAAAACCTTCTCTAAGACCTTCGCCTTGGCCTATTAAATTTCGAATCCCCACAGCTGGAGTTTCTGTTTTGTTGATTTAGTTAGAATTGAGATGTAAGAGCCTTGTTAGGAGTTATTTTATCAGGAAATAAACTGGTTTATAACCACCCATAAATCTAAATGGATAATTGAATCCTGTTCCTTCACCATCCATTTTAATCTTCCTAAAATATGATATCGCCTGAGTGAAATTTAATAACTCAGACTTTTCACTCAGGTAAGTCAACAAATCTTCTTCGTTGGAAAATGTAGATTTCGATGTTTGATTCATATAGTTGGAAGATTGAATATGTTCGAATTCCAACTCAAAAGTTTCTGTAGAACCTTGATCTAGTTTTATCCATACACAATTTGATGTCATGAAAACACTGACCTTTCGGAGCATAATAAGCTCAGGAGGTACAGTAATGCTTTACACTGGTTTAGATTTCCATAGGAGTTTCACGTACATTACGACCATGAATGATAAAGGAGAGGTCGTCGGTCAGAAGAAGTTACCCAGCAACGGAGAGATCGTAGATTTCCTCAAAGGGTTCAAGGACAGCATGGAAGTGGCGATTGAATCTACTCCCAGCTGGTACTGGCTCTATGATTGTTTGGAAGATGAGGGCTTTGATGTTAAACTCTCTCACCCATTAAGGACCAAGGCGATAGCCTATGCCAAGGTCAAGACTGACAAAGTGGACTCAGCTACCCTGGCACATCTCCTGAGAAGTGACTTGTTGCCCTTATCGTATGTTCCGGAAAAGCCTGTAAGGCTGAATAGGGAACTACTACGTTACCGGGCCAGCCTGGGGTACTGTCAAGTAGATTGTGTGAAATTCCCTTCGATTAGATTACGGAGTGAAGG
>CAYNFT010000031.1:0-19935 GCA_964396535.1 uncultured Dehalococcoidales bacterium
GGGTAGCTGCTGAGAGGAATGCTACTGGTATATTCAACATTGGAACCGGGTAAAGCACGAGTATAAATCAGCTAGCGGAAACAATCACTTTGCAGGAAACTACAGGAGAGGTTTACAAATGGCAATCAATACAACGGAGCAGATGACAAAGGTTAAGCGGGCATACGTCAAACAAATGGTCGTTATGGTGGTAGGCCTTGGCTATGTTGGGTTACCATTAGCTGAGGCTTTCTCCCACCACTATAAAGTAATCGGTTATGACATGGATGACAAACGGGTACAGATGGTGAATTCTAGTAGTAACGGCTTTCTAGCTACTGCTGATCCACAACAGATGAGAGAGGCCGATTTTATTATCATCGCTGTACCTACCCCGGTAACCAAAGCCAAAGAGCCAGACCTCTCCTATATTATTAATGCCAGCAGAACAGCTAGCCAAAATATGAAGCCTGGTTGCACCGTAATACTGGAATCAACTGTTTATCCTGGCGTCACGGAGGAAATCGTCAAGTCAATCCTTGAGGAATCAGGGAAACAATGCGGAAAAGACTTCAAACTGGCCTACTGTCCGGAAAGGATTAACCCTGGTGATGATGAACATACTATTGATAAGTCCGTCAAAGTAATTGGTGGGATAGACGACGAGACCACTGAAAGTGTAGCCCAGTTATATGCTACAATCTGTGGTAGAGTTTTCAAGGCAAAGAATATAAAGACAGCCGAAGCTGCCAAGGTGATAGAGAATGTCCAGCGTGATTTAAATATTGCCTTGGTTAACGAATTGAGTCTTATCTTCGAGCGCCTCGGGCTCGATACCAAGGACGTGATGGATGCGGCTTCTACCAAATGGAACTTCCATCGCTATTCGCCAGGTATGGTTGGCGGCCATTGTATCCCGGTCGACCCCTATTATCTGGTGTGTAAAGCCAAAGAACTGGGTTATGACGCCAGGGTAATCCTGGCTGGTAGAAGTATTAACGATTATATGCCAGTGCATGTTGCCCGGCTGGTCATGAAGGGACTGAATGACGTGGGCAAAGTAATTAAGGGGTCAAAGGTACTAATAATGGGATTGACCTATAAGGAAAATGTTCCCGATACGAGAGAAACACCGGTCAAAGAGATGATAAAGGAACTTAATGAATATGGGGTAGAACTCTACGGCTTTGACCCCCTGATCAACGACATGGTGGCGGAGTTTGGTATTAGAACCGTCAACAACCTAGGAGAGTTGAAAGACATAGATTCCATCGTTCTTAGTGTTGGTCATAACGCCTTTCGTCAGATTAGCCTGAGTACCTTGAGGGCAATCATGGACCGCGATCCCGTGTTGATTGACGTGCGCAGTTTCTTCGATGCAGTCGAAGCCAGGCAAATAGGTTTTCACTACAGGAGTCTGTAAGTATTTGGTTGTAACAGTCCTGCTGAGATAGGGTATGGTATTGTCTAGATATTATCAGGGTAATGATGGATAAGAATATAGCTGTTATCGGTGGTGGGCGCTGGGGTCAGAATCTCATTCGTAACTTCGCTGGATTGGGTGCTCTTCATACCATCTGCGATAGTAATGTTAATGCTCTGAAGGATTTTAAAGCCCTGTACCCGGATGTTCACCTACAGGAAAACTTTGGTTCAATATTGGCTAGCAGGGAAATAAAGGGCGTGGTAATATCCACACCGGCAGTACGCCACTTTCAAATGGCCAAAGAAGCTTTGCTGGCCGATAAAGATGTTTTCGTTGAAAAGCCCTTATCTTTATTGGTACAGGATGGGGAAGAGCTCGTCAATCTGGCAAAAAAGAGAAACAAGATTCTCATGGTGGGTCACGTTTTGGTATATCATCCTGCTGTGGTCAAGTTAAAGGAGCTTGTGGACAGCGGGAAAATAGGAAAACTACAGTATATCTATTCTAACCGCCTGAACCTTGGAATGTTTCGAACCGAGGAAAACATTTTATGGAGTTTTGCTCCCCACGATATATCGGTTATTCTATTGTTACTTAATGAAATGCCTTGGGAAGTATCGGCTCATGGTGGCTATTATCTTCATGAAGACATAGCCGATATTACCACTTCCTCGCTATGCTTTGCTAGCGGAGTTAAAACCCATGTATTCGTTAGTTGGCTGCATCCTTATAAGGAGCAGAAACTGGTAGTCATTGGTGACAGAGCAATGGCGGTCTTTGATGATGTGGAGCCAGTAGACAAGCTTCGACTTTACGAGCATAGTATAGAATGGATAGCGCGGGCTCCGGTTCCAAATAAACATGAGGCAAAACCGGTTGAATTCGATATGAAGGAGCCACTTAAGGTAGAGTGCCAGCACTTTATTGACTGTATCCAGTCAAGACAGACGCCCAAAACGCACGGTGAGAGTGCTCTGCAGGTCCTACGTATTCTAGATGCCTGCCAGAGGTCGCTTAACGCCCATGGAAAAGTCATCACTTTTGAAAAAGGTAATGGAGAATATTTCGTTCACGAGGAATACTTCGCTCACGAGACAAGTCTGGTAGAAAGCCCAAGCAATATCGGTAAAGGTACCAAAATCTGGCACTTCTGCCATATTATGCCTGGAGTAACCATTGGTGAGAACTGTACACTTGGGCAAAATATCTTTGTCGGCAATAATGTAACTATCGGCAATAATGTCAAAATTGAGAACAATGTCTCCGTCTTTGACGGAGTTACTCTTGAAGATGATGTCTTCTGCGGGCCGTCCTGTGTTTTTACCAATGTCAAGAGCCCACGCAGTAATATATCACAACACGGCAGCTTCACTGCAACCTTGGTGAAGCGTGGGGCGACTATCGGGGCTAATGCAACTATCGTCTGCGGCAATACTATAGGCAGTTACTCATTCATCGGTGCTGGTGCTGTAGTTACCAGAGATATGCCCGACTACGCGCTGGTCTACGGCAACCCGGCGGAGATACACGGCTGGGTCTGTCGGTGTGGAAGTAAGCTGGTCTTCGGCCTGGATAACTCAGCCCAGTGCCCCGAATGCGGGGAAAGATATCAAAAGCTGGGGCAAGATGAGATAGTCTATCGTGGAGATGTGGCAAAATAATGCCTATTCCAATGACTGACCTCAAAACCCAGTATGCCTCAATAAAGGGCGAAGTTGATGCTGCTATTCAACAGGTTATCGAGTCAGGTCGATTCATCCTTGGCCCCGAGGTGGAAGCATTTGAAAAGGAGATGGCATCATATTGTGGTGCGAAGTTTGCCATTGGTGTTGCCTCAGGAACCGACGCCTTAATTCTTAGCTTGATTGCCTGCGGTGTAAAACCTGGTGACGAAGTAATTACCAGCCCCTTTACTTTTATAGCCACCGCCGAAGCGATAACTCAGTGTAATGCTGTGCCAGTATTCGTTGATATTGACGAGCGGACTTATAATATAGACCCGGCTCAGATTGAAGCAAAGATTACTTCCAAAACTCGAGCGATAATCCCTGTCCATCTGTATGGGCAGCCAGCCAAAATGGAGGCTGTTCTGGAGCTATGTAATAGATATAATCTCAAAATCATTGAAGACTGTGCCCAAGCTCTAGGAGCGGAATACAAAGACAAGAAGGTTGGTTCGATAGGCGATACTGGCTGTCTCAGCTTCTTTCCTGCCAAGAATCTCGGAGCTTACGGAGATGGAGGAATGGTGGTCACCAGTGATTCGCAGATCGCTGAAGTAGTGCAAACCTTACGGCAACACGGCTCCAGAACTAGCTATTATCATATCATGCCTGGCTTTAATAGCCGCCTTGATGCCCTCCAGGCGGCGATACTCAGGGTTAAACTAAAGTACCTGGATAATTGGAATAACTTGCGGCGGCAGAAAGCTTCGTTATACACTCAGCTACTAAGCGAGATAGATGGTATTGAGCCTCCCTACATTGCTGAGCATGTTAAGCCATCAGCAAACTACTATACGATTCGCCTGCGCAACCGCAGTATAGACCGGAATAAATTACGCGAATATCTAGGCTCAATGGGCATCGATACTGCCGTTTATTATCCTTTGTCCTTACACCTACAGGAGGCGTACATACCCTTGGGCTACAAGCCTGGTGATTTTCCAGAGAGCGAGCTGGCTCAAGAGCAGGTTCTCTCGCTGCCCATGTTCCCAGAACTAAGCCAGGAACAAATAGTGGAAGTGGTAAATGGAATTGAGGGGTTTATAAGCAAGTATCGCAGAAACATGTACATAACTGGGAAAGTGGAATGAAAATATGTTATATTGCTGACGCACCAAGCATCCATACCCGGAAATGGATGCAATACTTTACCGATAAAGGCCATGAGGTTCACCTGATTTCTTATATTCCGTTGAAAAACGGCGATATCGGCAAGGCAAAACTGCATAGGCTTAAGGGATTCCCTCTACAAGTAAGAGGAGCATCTTTTGCGATTAATCTGGTCATGTACGCAATTCAAGTTAGAAAACTGATAAAGAAAATCAATCCAGATATCCTTCATGCTCACTACATTACAGATAATGGCCTTTTGGGAATGATTAGCGGGTTTCACCCTCTTGTGTTAAGTGCCTGGGGTTCTGACATACTGATTGACCCAAAACGATTTCCCCTTCTCGCCCCCCTTATTAAATATACACTCAAGAAGGCAGACTTGATAACAAGTGATGGAAACAATACAATCGAAGAAATAAAGAGGTCGTATAAACGTTCAGGTAAGTATGAGGTTATCATACCGGGAGTAGATAGTCATAAATTCACTCCAGAACGGAGGGACGAAGGGTTAAGGCAAAAACTAGGTGTGGACGATTCCTCATTGATAGTATCCACCCGATTTCTAAGACCAATTTATGATTTGGAAACACTTATCAGAGCTATACCCCTGGTTCTACGAACTATTCCTGAGGCAAAGTTTATCATCATCGGTGAAGGAGAGCAGAAAGAGTATTTGGAGGAAATGGCGCGTTCACTGCATGTTCTGGACAGTATAATTTTCTTGGGGAATGTTCCACATGAGGAACTTCCTCACTACCTGGCTACTGCTGATATCTACGTTTCTACATCTCTTTCTGATACCATTGCTATCAGCACGTTGGAAGCCATGGCTTGTGGTCCAGCCCCGGTTGTCACCGATGTCGGTGATATTAGAAAATGGGTACAAAACGGAGAGAACGGATTCGTTATACCCGTCCAGAGACCAGACTTATTAGCGGAGAGGGTTGTATACCTGATAAAGAATAAGGAACTAAGGCAAAAAATGGCTGAAATTAACTGTCAACTTATTGAGCAAAGAGCGGATTACGAAAAAGAAATGGCAAGAGCAGAGAAACTGTATGAAGAATTGATAAGGGGAAGGCAAAGATGAAAATACTAATAACCGGTGGTGGGGGATTTATAGGTACAGCATTGGCCGAAAGGCTCGTTAAGGATAACGAGGTAGTGCTGTTAGATAGAGACTTCGAGCATAACGCTTTCGCCTTTTCTGACCTGAAAAACAGCAAGAATATCCAACTAGTAGAGGCTGATATTTTGGACGCGGAGAAAGTGGCGAAGACCGCTCAGGACGCTCAAATAGTGGTGCATATGGCAGCAATGGTTGGTGTACAAGAGGTTATTCATAATGCCTTATACACCCTTGATGTCAACTACAGTGGTACTTCTCATTTGTTGAAAGCAATTTCGGAATACTCATGCTGTGAACGCATGATCTTTTTCTCCACGAGTGAGGTCTTCGGGTCAAATGCTTTCAGAATTGCCGAGAATGGTAATTCAGTTCTTTCCTCGATTCAAGATGTAAGGTGGTGCTATTGCATTAGCAAGCTGGCGGCAGAGCATCTGGCCTTTAATTATTTCCGTCAGAAAGGCATGCCGGTGGTGGTGATTCGCCCGTTCAATGTCTTTGGCCCTAGGCGGATTGGCGACCACGTTATACTACGGTTCATACTGAAGGCTCTTAGGAACGAGGACTTAGTGATTTACGGTGATGGAACACAAATCAGGGCTTGGTGTTATATTGACGACTTTTGTAACGCCTTAATGAAATGTATCGAACTCCCTCAGACTATAGGACAGGCTTTCAATATTGGTAATCCTCGTAATACCTTGACTGTCTATGAACTTGCTAAGAAAGTAGTATTCCTTTGTGGCTCTAAGTCAAAGTTTGTCTTCGAAGCACCTGATTTTGCCGATATCGATATACGGGTACCTAACACTTCTAAAGCAAGAGAGATGCTGGGCTTTGTTCCTGAGACCGAATTAGAAGAGGGCCTGTCTAAGACGATAGAATGGGTTAAAAAACATATAGATGAACTTAGTCCGCGGGTAGAAGGTGAGAATGGTCTTCATTCAGTTGATAGACTAGTGCGGAAGAAACAAGTTTAAGGAATAGTTTCAACCGAAATAATAGAAGGTAATAATAAAATGAATGAGTGGAAAATCCCCCTGTTTAAAATATATTGGGATGAAGAAGATATCCGTATGGTATCGGAAACCATAAGACGGGGTACGTACTGGGCAACGGGACCTGAAATCGACGAGTTTGAAAAGCAACTTTCCGAATATCTTGGGGTAAAATATTGTGTGGCTTTTAATTCAGGGACTTCAGCACTTCATTCTGCTCTTGAAGCCTATGAGATAGGGCATGGAGATGAGGTTATTGTACCTTCCTTTACCTTCATCGCCACTGCCAATGCCCCCCTATTCGTCGGAGCTAAACCTGTCTTCGCTGATATCGAAGAAGCAACGTTTGGTTTGGACCCGGATGACGTAAGAAAAAGAATCAACGCCAGAACAAAAGCCATCATTCCCGTCCATTTTGCTGGCTCTCCCTGCATGATTGAAGAACTAAAGGAAATAGCCAAGGATTATAGTTTGATACTCATTGAGGATGCTGCCGAAGCGCTGGGAGCCAGCGCTAACGGCAGGCAGGTTGGCAGCATTGGGGATGCCGCTATTCTAAGCTTTTGTCAGAATAAGATAATCACTACCGGCGAAGGTGGAGCAGTGGTGACAAACTCTGATGGAATATATGAAAAACTGCGGTTACTGCGTTCCCATGGCAGGGCTGAAACCACTAACTACTTTTCGTCAGTAGTGCCTCTGGACTATATAACCCTGGGCTATAATTTCAGAATATCAAGTATTCTAGCGGCACTGGGTATAGCTCAATTACACAAGATAGAGCACGTCATCAACTTAAGGCATAGCCATGCAGACTACATGCGACAAAAACTCTCAAAAATAGAGGGAATCTTGGTACCCCAAGTTCCCGAAGGATACAAGCATGTTTATCAGATGTACCCCATTATCATCAAAGAAGGTAAGTTTGTTAGAGACCGCCTACAGGCATACCTAGCCGAGAAAGGTGTAATGACCAAAGTGTATTTTGAACCGATTCATCTTAGCCAGTTCTATCAAAAGACTTTTGGCTATCGAGGTGGTGAACTGCCGGTTACTGAAAAGGTTTCTGAATCCATCCTCTCTTTACCAATGTACCCGACTCTTACCGAAGGGGAAATGGATTATGTGGCACATACCATTAAAGAATTCTTCTGTTAGGAGGTAAGGTGAGTTTTGAAGTGCGACCCTTAACCGAAGATGAATATCCGCTCTGGGATGATTTCGTTGATGAATCACCTAGTGGAACAGTGTTCCACAAGAGTTACTGGCTTGAAGCATCTCGAAGGAGGTTTGTCATTTATGGTTGCTTTAGGGAGACTGAACTCTACGCCGGTATTCCTATAACCTACAGGGTAGAATTTGGAATGAAAGTAGCGTCACGTACAGGTCTGACCCCATATTCGGGAATTGTCTTCAAAGAACCAGAGAGCAAATACGTAACCAAGCTATCAAACGAAAAGGAGGCAAGCCGACAGATTGCCCGGAGACTTAAGCGCGATTTCCATGTTGTACGGCTTGCTTTCTCACCCGGACCGGTTGACCTGCAGCCATTCATATGGGAAGGATTCTCATCGAGCATGCAGTACACCTATATCCTGCAACTGGATAAAAGTCTGGAAGAAATATTGGAGGCCATGGATGGATCGACAAGAAAACATATAAGGAAAGCAGAAAAAGACGGCATTGCAGTAGACAAGAGTGATGAATTTGACCAATTACTCAAGGTAGTCGAAAAAACCTATGAACGACAGCATATGGTTATGGGTTATCGTTATCAGAAAGCAGCAACTGAATACTTCAAGGTGCTTGCACAGAGAAAGCAGTGCAAAGCATTTCTGGCGAAGAATGGGAATGGTGACTATATCGCAGCATCATATTTTGTCTGGGATAACAAAAGAGCTTATTCTCTCCACGGAGGTTATAACTTTGAAAAGAGCCACGCCGGTGCTCACCCATTGGCTATATGGGAGGCAATTAAAGAAGCGAAACAGCAGCTTGGCTTGAGAGAATACGACTTCGAAGGCTCTATGAATCCTCGGAGGGAACAATTCGCGAGAGGGTTCGGTGGTAAGTTGGTTGTTCGTTACCATGTTGCCTGGGCCAGGCCGTATTTAAAAGCTGCTCTGCTTATAAAGTCTGCCATACTATATACCCTGCTCTTACGTAAAGATTATGACAATGCTATGGAGATATAGAAATCGGAGACCACCTACAGGAATATCTGGCTGAGAAAGAGATTATGACCAAAGTGTATTTTGAACCGATTCATCTTAGCCAGTTCTATCAAAAGACTTTTGGCTATCGAGGTGGTGAACTGCCGGTTACTGAAAAGGTTTCTGAATCCGTCCTCTCTTTACCAATGTACCCAACTCTTACCGAAGGGGAAATGGATTACGTAGCTCATAACATTCAATCATTCTTCTCAAATGAGAACTGATGATAAGTATTATCTATGCCTATTTTAACTAATGAATGATTACCGATGATCAGTGGTATAAGAAAAAGGCTTCTTACACCGGCAGACGGTCAAGCAATTAGAGATTTATACGTTATTATCCGGCCCCAGGGCGAGCAGGGTAACCTTGACCGCTGGCGGTGGCAATTCGTAGATAACCCTGTGGGCAAGATATTTTCGTTTGTCGCCGAAGATGAGTCCAGCGGCGAGATTGTGAGTCAAGGCGCATTACTCCCTACGTGGTTGAACGTGAGTGGTAAAAAAATCATGGCCAGCCAATCCGTAGGCTCTATGACTCATCCCGCATATACTAGAAGAGGTCTCTTTGCTTCTTTAGCCCGGGAGTCTTATACTTATGCTGCTTCAGAAGGGGTGAGCCTACTTTATGGCTTTCCTAATGAATCTGCCTATCCAGTATTTGTAAATCTTGGCTGGAGTAATCCGGGAAGACTGCCTTGCCTGGTGAAGATTATTAGTCGTAAATCATTACTTATGTCTGATCTGCGAAGACTGCCCCAATTACTAAAGATTCTGAATCCCAAAACATTATTCCAGAAACACGGGATAACCCAGAGACGAGGAATAACAAAAATAGCAAGCGAGATCACCAAAAGGCTTGCCCGGTCCCGATTAAACTCACGGGAAGCCAAAACGATACGTAAGGCCGCCGGAAATATTAGGATAGAAAGCATAGACACCTTTGATAATCGCTTCGACGATTTTTGGTTAAAGGTTAAAGATACGTTGCCTATTACTACCTGGAGAGATTCCAAATACCTGAACTGGCGCTACTGTTCCTGCCCAGATGAGAAATATACCATTTTTTGTGCCGAAGAAGACAATATTCTAGCCGGTTTCATAGTTATCAAGTGCCAACGGGAGGAAGAAAATACTGGCTGCATAGTTGACTTCTTATCCCTGCCGGAAAAAGCAGGAGTAGCATCACCTCTTATATGTGCTGCCCTAGACTACTTTAAAAACCAAAGCATGGATACAGCTATGTGCCATACATTTGAGCACAGCCCACTCTACCAGTTTATCAAAGCTCAGGGTTTCCGGGAATACGGACAGGGAGCACGCCTTATTGTTCGGCCGAACACGCCTGACCTTCCTGCCAGCGCTTTGGACCGCAAGCAATGGTACCTTATGGAGGGGGACATTGACACGTTTTAAACAGGGAAAAAGCCCCGTACTCATTGTAGTTGATGATGGCGGGTTCCCCTCTGTGAATGCCTATAATCCGGATAATCCTGGTGAAGAAATTCCGTTCGATGTATATAAAAATCTTTTAAAGCTGGCTAGGCAGTTCGAAATCAGAATTCCTATATGTTTTACGATGCGTTATCTGGATGTCAATAATGTTTCCGGATGTGCGGAGCCTCCGAGCTACGCCACAGAGCTGGTGGATTTAGTCAAAAACAACCAGGAATACATAGAAATTGGCTATCACGGGCTAACCCACCATTACCAGCATCACGTCGGTGAGTTCTACATGCTGGATATTCACACTCCCGTGCCTGAGGAAGTGCAGCGAGAACATATTCACAAGAGCAGCCTTATCTTCAATGATTTGGGTTTAGATTTTCCAGAGCTCTTTGTCCCTCCATACCATGCATGGGAGCTAGGAGTTACTGACAAATTACTTGCAGAGCAGGGGGTAAAATACCTTGTTTCGAACTTCCAGGTCAGGCATGGAAGACAGAAATATAGATTGAGCGGTTCCCGATATCTAATGCTTCTACCGCGCGAAGATATGGGCATCTGGAGCAATGATGTAAAAATCACGGTTGATAAGCTTAAAATGGTGAAGAGGTGGCTTTTGCCCAGGAGTATACTGGACAATTTTCGATTTTCACTCAAGCTCTCCCAGAAACCGGTCCACAGCTATATGACGCACATCGGCAATTTCATGAACGCAAGCTACGAATTCTGGGAAGCATGCTTCAAGTATGCTCAGCAGGACCCGAGCCATGAACTCTCTAGCAGCAGTGCCAAGGTTATTAGTAAATATTTCCATGCACCCTAAATTCAGGGTTTTATGAAAATCCTGTGTGAACTATCTGCGCAGTACTGAATATATAAGTGACTTGAAAAGTGCCTTATCTTCTTTTTTCAGCAAAACCATTAGTACAAAAATTATGAAGATAACCAGAATAGAACTACCTACTATATATGAGTTTAGCACTTGAGTACCTGCTATAAATAATCCAATGGCTATCCCGCAAGAGCTGAAAGCAAGCAAAAACCACCTATAATCAATCTTTATATGTAGTACCCTGACTACCAGTGCAAAAAAGACGGGCGTACATACGAGTTCCTTAACCATGACAGCTATGGCTGCCCCAACGATGCCATAGGATGGGATAAGAAGGATACTCAGACCGATATTTGTTACCAGAGCAAGAGAATTGGGTATTAGATTTAACTCTGGTCTTCCAACGGCACCTAGGGATGCAGCTACATTTACAGAGGTTCCTCCCGTAATTACTCGTGCAATAAGTAGTATACATAGTGGTACAGCAGCCTGAGCGAATTCTGCACCAAATATCAAAATGAGAATCTCCCTAGAGAAAAACCCAACCCCGAGCGCCAGAGGCAACAACAAGCAGGTGGTGTATTTCATACTCTTGTTAATCATCTCCGCAAGAGCCTCGTGTTTTCCCTGTGACCAGTACGCCGATGTTGCAGGGTAGGTTATTCTCTGTATCGCCCTCGGGAGTAATCCGAAAAACGAACTTATGGTAATAGCAGTACTGTAGTAGCCTACTTGAGCAACTGCTAAAAACAAACCAGTCATTATAACATCCAGTTGCTGGGTGAGGAGGCTCACCATATTTCCACCGAGTGCCCACCCACCAAATGCTAAGACTTTTTTAGTATAGAAAAGATAGTTTCGGAGGTCCAACCTGATATGTCTCCTCGTAAAGAATACTGATACTATACATATGACTAAGGCAGTAATAGCCATACCTATCACGACACCCTGAACGCCAAACCCAAGCATCACCGGGGTTATAGTAAAGAGTGCCATCAGCACGCTGCGTAACACCGTTAAGGAAGCCCAGGTTTTCATTTCTCTCAAACCGTTAAGCAAGCCGTTAACGGTGCCGAGTAAGCACAGGAAGGGCAGCGCCAGAGCCAGAATCTTAAGCAGATTAGCTAATTCAGGCATGTTAAAAAGTCCGGCAATCATGCCGGAGAGGAAATAGAGTAACACTCCACCCAATGCGCCCAGAATTATGGTGTTGATAAAGCCGGAAGAAGTGCCCTGGTATAGTTGCTTCTTATCGTCCTTCCACTCCGCAACGTACTTAACCAAGGCTACCCCAATACCAACAGAAGCGACAAGAGCGGCTATTTCCTGGATAGTGATAACCATGGTGTATAGACCCAGGTCTGTTGCTCCCAGCCAGCGGGCTAGCATCGTTCGCAACAGGAAACCAACACCCATGTTAATTACAGTGCTGGCTAGGACCCAACCGATGTCAAAGAAGAACTTTTTCATTTGTTCCACAATACCACCACCGCATTGCTATAGACTTGCACATTGTTATTGGTGTAGATTAATGGCCAGCTATTTATCTTTTGCTTTTCAATATACTCTGACACTAACACCTTTGTACTATCCTCTGTCCGATATCCGGCCATACTACTACGTATTCTCACCATATAGTATTGATTCCATTCAGGGCTGTGGAGATAGTAGTTTCTTTGTATGAAGACCCGGCTGTCACTTCCTGTCATTTCCTGATATTCGTCAGGGTTGACCAAGAATGGGAATGCATAGGCATAGAAGGCGTCTGTCATTGGACGGTTAGCTCCTATTGACGACAAAGTCTTCACAGTGGCTAATTCTGATTGCGTATATCCAATCCTGACAGCATTATTGAAAACCAGAGAGCTGTCATTGTTGGCTCCACTGCTGGTAATAGTCATCCATGTAACACCCAGTACTATTACCGTGATAAAAGTCAGTTTCACAATCCTTTCTCTCAAAAGAACTGATATGCTTAATAGAGCAATCATGGCAAGAAGAGAGAGCGGGATATACAAAAAGAAAGACCACCTTCCAGGCAATATGTCCTCTAGAGAAAAAAGTTCAAAACTGTAGGGTATGGCAATTAACATTACTGCAACAAACGCCAGCGCTAGCCCGTTCATGTTAATATTATCAGAATGTAAAAAACGAAGAGCACCAATTATAGCGAGTGCCAGTAAAATCAGATATCCACCCTGATTTAGAACTGTTAATGCGAACGGCACAGTTTTGGTTACGCCCGGTTCTGCCAAAATAAATTTGGTCCCGGTTTGTAATGAATCGGCTAACTGACTGAGGGTAAAATCGAAAAATGCCGGGCTACCTGGCGGAACTTGTATCCACTTAGCAAACATTGCCAGCGCGAAAAACCCGATAAGGGCTAAGGAGACCGTCTCATATGAAATTGCAGACCTATTTAATGCTTTATATAGCTTGACAGCCACGAAAGCAACTATAATACTAAGCAGTGTTATTAAGGCTGCCACGGTATGTGTAAATATTAAAGCCAGCGATAAGAGTAAAACCAGAGCGTTATTCGAGACTGTCCTGTTATTACGACAGATAATGAGATAGAAGATGGCAGTGAAGAAGCAAAAGCCAAGGGACATCGCAATTATTGCTGTACCTAATGCAATAACCACAGAAGTTAGAGGAAAAATAAGTGCTGCCAATAAACCCGCTCTTGTACTGGCTAGTTTTTGTCCAATCAGGAACACAAATAAACTGGAAAATGCTACCATGACTCCGGTGCTGGCGAATATGGCGTTATACGTTGATAGCCCGGTCACTATCTGCATCGTAGCACCAGCCAGGTGAAAATTCGGGAACGGGAAATAGTCATTAGCAACAATCTGACCTTCGGTAATATGACCCAGATTGACCGTTTCCTGAATAATCTGGTTATGATACCAGGGATCAATGCCATAAATACCCGGGAACTGATGATAAACCCCTACATATACAGATAGACTCAAGGCTATTATCTTAAGAAGGACAATTGCACTATGCTTACCCTTTGTTTCATCCAGAGAAAATATATTCAGCAAAATGGCAGCAACTGCCACTAAAACGAAGAAAAAGTATAAAGGAGGCCGGTAATACAGGTTATTCCATAGAACCCATATGCTTAGTGACAGGCTTATAAGGAAAATAACATGACTCAGTAACCTCACCTCGTCTCCAAAGCGGAAGTCGGTCAAGGTTATGCCTTTCGCAAGCTTATTTCTGAATGAGAGATAAAGAAGAGACGCTAATAGTACAGCGCTTAATATGGGTAACCCATTCTTGTAGTTAAAACTAAATGATAAGGCAAGAAAAATGATACCCACAAAAAGCACTATGAAAGCGCAAACTGTGTCCAGTGCAATATGTCGCCTTGCCATATTCTGATTTTCACGCATTAGTTTATATGTAGATGTGCGATAGTAAGGATTCTATACCAGCTATAGACTAAGGTCAATCTTTGGTGTATTTCGCTATGGGGCTTTTAAGATAAGAGGTTAATCGTAGAATAACTATCCCCTTCCCTGCCAGTGGTTTATTTTAAAATGTTACTGACTTGAATTTGCTATAAGCTACAATACGGACATATCTCGGTACATACTATCATAGACTTCCTTTGCCTCTGCCCAGCTCAGGAATTGAGCGCCATTCCTGCTGAGTATGTTAAGAAATGAAGTTAAGCTCTCTAAGAACTTTATGTCTGCGCTACCATCGGATCTAATAGCCTGCCAGTTATGAATAAAGAATGACAGGAAAATCGTTTGACGTCGGTTCAGCCAATACCAGGTTCGGCATCTTAGCACCGCATTTAACCAGCCGGTACATATATAACCCGCCGTCGGTATTTCCACCATAGTGCCTCTTGCTGAGGGCACTCGGATATCATCCTCAGTAGTGTAATAGGCATTAGGTGGCTTTAACCATTGCCATGGGCGACTCTTACGGACCGAACTATCTATGTAAATTCCGTTCTTCTCCAGTGCGCCAGCCAAGTGAGTGGCATACGCGCAGCCTCCAGTTCGGCAGCCCACAGGATTTACCCCAAAGACTTTTTTAAACTCCTGAGTTGCTGATGTAATCAGGTTTTGGACAAATTGAGCATCGTGGTACCGCCTAGTACTATCCCAGAATTCTGCTGAATTATATAAAGAAGCTAGAGCTTCTCTTTCGCCGCCAGTCCAGTCAGACATGCTAGGATGCAGTCCCATCTCGTCTCCCCTGTTCTTAATTTGCTTAATCAACTCTGGTAATTCGTTGCAGCAGAATGCAGAATGGGGGTTAGCCACCGGGATACCCTCTTTTACATTGTGCTCCACCAGCCAACAAACTTTGCCTCTCAGCCCTACAGTATCGAAAACCTCACATAATAAGGGAATACCGTTCGACCAGCCAGCAGCCCTCGTTTCATACCATCGTATAATATCATGCTCTGTATCTATAGAAAGGATTACGTACACTTGTTTCCGTTGCTGATTTGACAAAGTGTGTGCCCTCCGTATCTTTAAATCAGAGCCTCATCATTGAGATTTGCCCGCTACCTTCTGAAATAAGCGAACAAATTATGATTGTAGAAAACCCGTGTCTTTAATGAGTTATATCCAATGCGACTGTCTAAAGTATTTTTTCGAGGGACCTCAACCGTTCCCGTTTGTTTATAACCAATTAAGACATAAGATACTGGTAAAAATTTGTCTGGTATTTTCATAGACGATTAACTATACGTATAACTTTTTAGCATTCATTGCTTGGTTTGATGACACTTTGGCACACTTCTGCTACTTGCTCAGCAATCCCTCGCCAGCTGTACTTCTCGGCGGCAACCTTCCTTCCCCTTTCACCCATTTTTTTCCTGAGCTGCTCATTCTTAAGCAGCGTTACTATGGCACCTGCCATCTCATCCGCGTTGGTTGGATCGACAACTAATCCTGAACCGGAATTAATAACATCTTGGCTGGCTCCTTCTACATCACCGGTGACCACAGGCTTCCCGCAAGCAATGTACTCATATAATTTTAAAGGTGAAGCTCCAGTTTTGATATTCCTGGAATTCCTAGCTGCAGGGACAACACAGACATCGCTAGCATTTATATATTTGGGAACTTCATGATAAGGTATTGTACCAGTAAATATTATTTTCTCGAAGATACCGAGTTGCTGAGCGAGGCTAGTTAGTTCTTGCTTTATTATTCCGTCGCCGACGATTAACAATGAGGTATCAGGTAGCTCCTTTACTATAAGAGGCATACTCCTGATTAAGAAATCTACACTTTGCGCTCGCCATAGGTTCCCAATAAAACAGACATAAGAAGAGCTTTGTTTTAGATTTAATTTGTCTCTCACTTCTGTGGTATCCATCGGTTTGAATAAATCTGTGTTTGCCCCGTTCGGAATGACCACAATCTTGTTACCGGGCACCCCGTAATCGTTTTGAAGAACCTCCTTTAATCTTGATGTAACCACGATGATTTTGTCAGCCTTGGGCATGTTAAATCGCTCTATCCAGTTCAAAACTAGCAGTGAAATCCGATTTCCCCACCCCATGACTTTTATCTCATCACTTACTAGCCCGTTCACCTCCTTAACCAGGGGAATGTTAAATATTCTTGCTAGAAGATACTCGCTATTAATAAGAGTATGCCTTCTATATAATATATTGATTTTTCTCCGTCTAATAATAGCGATGAAGGCAAGGAGAAAAACGTAGATTGCACGTGCCAGAAACCAGGCAAAGGCGACTTCGCCTCCGACCAGTCGGAGTATCCGCCAACTCATCAGGTTGTTTTTTAAGCGCCCAGGCATTGATGATGGATTAGCGTTGATTTCTACCTCATTCTTGGGATGGTCTTTGTTTATGTATATAACGTTATGTCCTATCTGTGACAAAGCACTGAGAACCCCATAAATGTGGGTGGACGACGTTTGCAGTGATTTGGTTTTCTGAGGGTCACAGTACAGGATATTCATCGTATTCGCTCGTTCGCATTTTCCTATGACTTAATTAAGAGACTCCAGGACATTTTTATATCTCGTTGCAGCAGCTTCATAAGTGTATTGCTGCTCAATAAGTACTTGCGCGTTTCTGCTTATTTGCTCAAGGTCTGGATGGCTTAGGCTTCTGATGATATTTTTAGCTATACGCTCGGGCGTATTATTCTCCATAAAAAAGCCAGTTTCGCCCTCTCGTATTAAGTCGGGTATTCCGCCAACCGGTGTTGCCAGCACAGGAGTACCACATGCCATAGCTTCTAACACCCCGCTAGGCAGTCCTTCGTAGTCTGATGGCACAACTACTAGCTTTATATCATTCAAATAATCGGGTATTTGCTTGTTCTCAACCCAACCTAACAAGTCAACTTGGTTTTGCATGTTATTCCCAGAAAGAAATTGTTCAATTTCGTTTCGCAAGTACCCGTCACCTATTATGATTGCTTTACATTCTCTATCTCTCAGAACCGGAAGTAGCGCTTCAACAAACTTCAGGGCACCTTTCTCTTTTATTAGACGACCAATGTAACCCACATCATAAGTTCTTTCCGACAGGTTCTTTCTTTTTTTGAAGGTAGTGGTATCTATATATTGACTCCAGAAACTCGTTTTACTCGAATATCTCTCCAGGTTATATAAGTGAATCATACATTCAGATTCTGGTAATATCCTGTTAGCCAGTTGATAGCTTATAGTTTCACCCATACGAATCAGTGCTACCTTGATTTTACCTGGCCTTTGGAAATGGTCATTAACAACGAAGGATGGTCTGCCATCACTCCTTATTATCACTTTTTTCCCGGCGATTCTAATTAGCAACATGGGCAGGAAGAACAAATCTGCCCCTGTAGCAAAAACAAAAATGACTGTCTCTGGAAGCAACCGTAATGTAGTCCAGAGTAATTTGAATTGGTGTAATAGATAATAAGGAATTAACCTTAATGATGACGCATCTCGAGGTATATACTTGCTCTCTAATTTTAATAGGGTAACATTGTTATCCAAGGATAATTCAGCGGTGAGATTGGTTACAACCCAGGTTATTTTGCTGGAGAATGGCTCCATAGCATATAGTAATTTGGAGCAGATCTCAACTATGGAACGCCTTTCAGGATTTGTCCAGCCTGTAATCAGCGCTATTCTAGGTTTCCTAACCATAGCGGATATTTCCTCTAAGCCGTCCCTTTGGAACCATTCACCAAGCAATCCTCGTATTCCCTTAATATCCTTGCCATTAAAGCTTCATACCCGAAGTTCTTCTTTACATGTTCTCTGCCGTTTCTTCCCAGCTTTCGCCTCAAGTCTTCATCCTTAAGCATTTCGACTACTCTGGAGGCTATCATTGTGTAATCCCCAGGCTCAGCTATAAAACCAGTTTCTCTATCCACGATGATTTCCTTAACATCACCAACATCCGTGGCCACCACGGGTACCTCACAGGAAAGTGCTTCAACACAGGTAACAGGGAAACCCTCCATGTAGGAAGGCAAGATAACAACCGACGCTTCTTGGTATACTGCGGCCATCTTTTCATATGTGACAGAGCCCAACAGCTCTATAGGCAGGTTTGTCTGCCTAAGCTTACTCTCGAGACTTCCCGCCCCGGCAATCATAAACCTCACATTTTTTACTTGTTTATTTATAATCTCAAAAGACTTGATGAGTGTGTCAATGCCCTTCCATTTTTCAAGCTTTCCTACATAGGTTACCACAGGTGGTTTTGACTCACCGTTCATCGAAATGAATTTTTTCGTATCAACGGCATTCGGCATCCATTCTACCTCTTTGATACCGAACTTCCTCTGTATTATTGGGATGTCACTTTTTGAAACGCTTAGGACCTTATCAGCCACCTTCGTGGTGAAGTAACCTAATGTCCTATCGTATATGTTCTCCTTAACCCATATCCTCCCGGGATGGAAATTCTGTCTATTCCCCGAAAAATCCAAACCTCCACGGAAGTGCAAAATGTATTTGGATTTCCTCTTAAAGACTCTTGCCAGAGCGGCCATATTTGATAGGAAGAAGATATAGGAATGAACATGGACAATGTCGAAATCATCTTGTAGCAACCTTGTGAAAACATTAGCCAGAGGATTCATGTCCCAGAAAGTGGCGTAAGTATGAAGACGATGGACATGGAGATTGTCTGGCGCTTGCCAATTATTGGAATTTCCTATGTCAGAAGTGAAGACATGAACCTCAAAATGTTCAGCTAGCCTTTTTGAAAGCTCGTAACACGAAACTCCCGACCCGCTCGGATAGTTTGGCCCCCAATATGCTGTGACCTGGGCAATTTTCATTGATATTTTCTCTTTAGCTTTCCCTGTATCTATAATATCCAAGAAGCAAGATGAGAGTCAGTGGCTAAGAGGTAATTTTAAGCCCCTCCTCTTGCTGGGAGGTCATTTTCCACACAGTAACTCACTGGTATCGTACTATATGGAGGTGGAAATCATCGTTCTAAAAGTACCTGAAATGGTACCAAATAGTGGATAATTGGCGGATAATTGGTCCCAATTTGATAGGAGGCAGACAAGTGGCCGTTTTTCTGGAGGTTGCGTTCCCTGTCACACTCGCTTTAGCAAGTCGATACCCAACAAAACAATACCTCTCCTTCAGTGTTCCTGTAGAAATAAAAAAGTTTGAATAATTAATAATAAGTTATCAGAAACCTTGGAATCCAAATCTAAGCAGCCAAATGGTTGGTTTAAATTTTTTAATAACTACTACTAACCAATGATTACTTGAGCCGTTAGATACATTAAACTGACCTTTTATACCTCACGAAACTAGCCTTAAGGGACTTTCGAGATATAGTTTAGGGTGTTATCCTTATGCAGCGATAATACTCTTAACCCAGAGATGGAGACCAACTAAAGAAGAAAAGAGATAAAAGTTATTTTAATTGCCAAGTTACCATAGTCCTAGTCAATACAGGACGAATGTGGGACATATCTTGCGTTCCCCGTAGGCAAAAAATAATTTACGTGCAACATAAAAGGGCAGAGGTTACTGGTTAGTGTGGGGGTAAAACATGGTAAGGGGAAAATGGGGAGGTAGACTTAGGAAGGCTCTATTAGTTGCA
>CAYNFT010000032.1:0-19853 GCA_964396535.1 uncultured Dehalococcoidales bacterium
TTCTCTCTATGCCCGCATTTGATGCATCTTGCCCATTTTTGTCTGTAGAGGGTCATCAGGCTGCCGCATTTGGGGCAGGGCTGGGGGAGGGGCCTGTAATTTGTGGCGAATGTGCAATCCGGGTAACTACTGCAACCATAGAAGGTGCGCCTCTTTTTATTTACCCTCTCTATTAGCTCGCTGCCGCACTCAGGACAGCTAACGCCAATCTTAATTTGATAAGATTTGGTATATTTACAATCGGGGTAGCCACTGCAGGCAAGAAACTTACCGAAGCGTCCGGTCTTAACTACCAAGGGCTTACCGCATTCAGGGCAGGTTTCCTCGGTTACCTGGTCGGGCAGCTTAACCCTCTCCATAAGCTGAGTGGCTTTGGTCAAGTCCTTGTCAAAAGGGGTGTAAAAGTCCTGAACAACGCCTACCCAGTCCCTTTTCTCATCGGCTACTTCATCCAGTTCATCCTCCATGCGAGCGGTGAACTTGATATCAACAATTCCCGGGAAATACTGACAAACCAAATCATTAACGATAGAGCCAAGCTCTGTAGGCTGAAAGTTCCCGTTAGACTTGGTAACATATTCACGCTCCTGGATTGTGGAAAGGATTGGCGCATATGTGCTGGGACGCCCGATACCGTATTGCTCCAGCATCTTGATTAAGGTAGCCTCGGTGAAACGGGGTGGGGGCTGGGTAAAGTGCTGTCCAGGGAATAGTCCTAACAGACGGAGTTCATCTCCTTTTTCCAGTCGGGGTAGCAAAGACAGGTTCTCTTCTTCGGGCTGGTCTTTCTGCTCAACATAGAGAATAATAAAGCCAGGAAACCGGCTCACCGAACTGGAAGTTCTGAAAAGATAATCAGCTTCGCTATCCGGACATCTGGCTTCAATATCGACGGTGGTATTGTCATATATGGCCGCTGCCATCTGGCTGGCTACCATCCGCTTCCAGATGAGTTCGTAAAGCCTGAACTGGTTGGCATTAAGGTATTTCTTAATCTGGGATGGTTCCCGCTGGATTCTGGTGGGGCGAATAGCTTCATGTGCTTCCTGGGCTCCTTTGACAACCCTGGTGAAAGAACGGGCGTGGGGCGGGAGAAATTCAGCACCGTACTTGGTCTTGATAAGTTCTCTGGTTTCAACTATGGCTGAACGAGCCACCCGGGTAGAGTCAGTACGCATATAGGTAATAAGTCCCGCACTTCCCTTGTTGCCTATAGGAAGACCCTCATAGAGCTGCTGGGCGATAGTCATCGTCTGAGCGGCACTGAAACGAAGTCGACGCCAGGCTTCCTGCTGCAAGGTGCTGGTTATAAACGGTGCTGCTGGCTGGCGGGTAACCTTTTTTGTTTTTACCTTGATAACAGTGTAATCGGCCTGTTCAAGTTCATTTTTAATACCGGTAGCTTTTTCCTGGTCAGGAATGTCCAGCTTATCACCATTGGCTAAGCCAACCAGCATGGCACGGAAGGCTGCTTCCTCGGCTTTCCTGGTCAGCGCTGCCTCAATAGTCCAGTACTCTACCGGGACAAATTTCTCAATCTCTCTCTCTCGGTCAACGATGATTCTAAGAGTCACCGACTGGACTCTGCCTGCTGAAAGACCTCTTCTTACCTTCTTCCAGAGCAGCGGACTGAGCTTGTAGCCGACCAGTCTATCCAGGATACGCCGAGCCTGCTGGGCATTAACCAGCTGCATATCTATAGAACGGGGATGTTTAAAGGCATTCTTAATTGCCTCTTCGGTTATCTCGTGGAAGACGACACGGCGGTAGGGTGTCTTGTTTGATTTCATGATACTGACCAGATGCCAGGAGATGGCTTCTCCCTCACGGTCAGGGTCGGTAGCCAGATATACGGTGGATGCCGTCTTGGCGGCTTCTTTAAGTTCACGGGCAATTTTGCTCTTGGCTCTCGGCACTACGTAGGATGGAGTGAAGCCATTTTCTATATCTACCCCCAGTTTGCTCTTGGGCAGGTCTCGTACATGTCCAAGAGAGGCTTTGAGACTATAATCGCTACCCAGAATCCTGCCCAGTGTTCTGGCTTTGGCTGGCGATTCAACTATAACGAGGTTCTTATTCTTAGTTTTCAATCTACTTTTACCCTGTACTCCTCTCTTACTTCTCTGGCCAGGGAGTAATTCATCGCCCCCACCTGCTTGACCAGGCCTTTAAGCTCCATCATGGCTAGAGTGCTGCTGACCGTTGATACAGGTAAGCCACTCAGGCGGCAGACCTCATCAATATGAGTAGGCTCGGCGCCCAGTTGTTTTAGCAACAGGGACTCGGTGTCCGAGGGTGGTATAATTTCCTTCATTTCTATCTGTTGAGCCACAGCCATCAGGTTCAGTTCCTCAAGGATATCGGTGTAGTCACGAACCAGTTTGGCTCCTTCCTGAATGAGGTGGTTGGTGCCTCTGCTGGCTGGCGAGAGGATGCTGCCTGGAATAGCAAACACCTCTCTGTTTTGTTCTACTGCCAGGTGGGCGGTAATCATAGCTCCACTGGTCTCTCCGGCTTCAACAACCAGAACTCCCAGGCTGAGTCCGCTCATAATGCGGTTGCGACGGGGAAAGTTATCAGCTCTGGGTCTGGTGCCCAGAGGATATTCGCTTATCAGGGCTCCCTGCTGGATGATGCGGCGAGCCAGTTCAGCATTTTCACTGGGATAAACAATGTCGAGTCCGCAGGCGAACACAGCGATGCTCCTGCCGCCTGCCTCTAGAGCACTGCGATGGGCTACTGAGTCAATCCCTTTAGCCAGACCGCTGACAATGGTTATTTTGCTGCGGGACAGGTCAGCAACGATTTCCTCAGCCACCTGTCTCCCATAGACAGTAGCCCGACGGGTACCCACCACTGCCAGGCACCACTCATCCTCAGGAAGCAGTGAACCCCTGACGTAAAGTACTGGCGGATAGTCATAGATTTCCTTGAGTCTAGATGGATAGCCCGGGTCGTGGCAGGTAAACACTTTCACCCCATAGCGCTCCAGCTTCTCCATCTCTGCTTCCAGAGAAATCTTGGGACGCCAGGAGGTGATAGCACGAATTGAGCCATTATCCAGCCCTGACCGCCTTAACTCGGCAGGGGTGGCCCTCCAGGCGTTTTCCAGACTTTTAAAATAGCTTTCAAGCTGACCAAATTTAACCCGGCCAATGCCCGATATAAGGCTGAATCCTACCCAGTATTTAATGTCTTCTTTATGCACTTCCAAAGCAATTTCATTCTAGCATAGGGATAGGTTGATGACAATTTGAGAGCCTGTTGCGAAACTCCCAGTTGACGCAACATATGGAAGTGGTAGAATTGGGGCATGGCACTATGGGCTCTTGTTATTAGTCTCATTGCCTTGGGGGTGGCAATATTGACTCTCCCAACTGTCTTACAGATGATTTGGGGGAAGCCCAGAATAGCGGTGGGCTTCGATATTGCGGAGCTCAAAAGTGGAAGGGTTTTAGAGTGTGCGATATATAACATTCCAATAAGAAATAGATTACTGCGGTGGTCGGGCATCAGGAGAACAGTAGCCGAAGATATAATGGTGGACTTCTGTATTGAGGAACTTGGTAGTAGTCGCAGGGCAATACGCCCACATAATGCGCCATATATACAATCCTATACGGGTGTAGGGCCTGCTCAGCGTATAAGTTTAGCCGCATCTAATATCTCTGCAAGATTTGCAATAGTAAAGGTTATAGCGAGCACGGGCGTAGTTTCGCTTTTCGAAGAGGATGATGTAATGCTAGCGAATGGTTCATATTGTGCATATGTTGAGGTTGTAGTAGAAGGCAAAGTTAATAGAGCGCGAGGAAATTTTGAGGTTACTGATAAATCCCCGTATGTTTACTGGGTTGGGAGTATTGAGAAGGTGTCCTCAAGCATGGACACATTCTCTAATAGATAACACTTTATTACTGATGGCGCTATGCAAAGCCTGTGCTTGGACAACAATGAGAGAAGGGAAACAATGAATAGTTACTTTTTGAATGTGGCGGAGAGGGTGGGATTCGAACCCACGGTAGCCAAAAGCTACACGCGCTCTCCAGGCGCGCCTGATAGTCCACTCTAGCACCTCTCCAGTTTGAATTTGCCTTTAGTGCATCTTCATACCCTACAAAAATCACTATTGTGAGAAGTTTCCAATTCGCTGCTCTATTCCCCTTGCTAAAGAAATTAGGGACATACTTTCTCCGGGTAGATACACTGAAGCGATAAATACATAAACCTTGTTGCTTTTAAACATTAATAAATCGTACCCTATACTCGTGCCATAGGAAATCATTGCTCCTGAACCTAAAACTGCCAATTCTCCTATATAAGGGTAGGTGACCTCGACTGTTGCATCAGCAAGCTCTACTCCTTCCTCAGCAGCTCCTGCTCGTAGATTTTCAAGAGCCATAGACTTAATCTGCTCTTCGTCTTTCATGAGTGCGTCTGATGTAGCTCGTTCTAATTTACTCTCAATAATACAGAAATAGGCGAAGATAATCTGGTAGGGTTCTTCACACATGAACAGCTCTACCTCACTGAAGTCAGAACCCAATCCCAGGTCCTTGTTCGACATTCCTTCGCTGGCAGCATCTAGGTGCTCATAACTAGTTGGTAATTCTGAGGACATATCCAGTACCACAGGAGCATCAGCCAGTGTTATTTTTTTAGCTTGCGACGGTGTTGATGAGGTAGCCGGTTCTTCGCAAGCTACTACTGGCAGTACCGTGATTAGCAGGGCTAGTATAAATATTCCCATCTTAATGACAGTCTTCATGACGAAACCTCCTAGCATAACTCACGTACTCAATACTACTGTTAATGTGTCAGTTTTGCAGTTTATATTTTCTCAAAAACTGCTCGGCTTTTTTTCTGGTAGCATTCCGGCTATTTTTGGTCTGCCGCCTGACAAACTCAATCAATTCCTCTTTATTTTCTAGTTGGTCGAAATACGTGCTTATTGCCAGAATAACTTTCCCGGCGGCGATGTTCCGGCACTCATCCGTATCGTAATTGTAATGCTCAACTCTTAGAAGCTCATTGGTGATTTTCGCCTGGTGTTCGGGTTTGATAAGAGCAATATCAGCCAGAGCGGCGATAGCATGATTGGCAGTAATCAAATTGCCGGCGTTCAATAGTCCAAAAAGCTTACCCATCAATTTATCAATTATTTTAGCGTTGTCTATTTTAGCTAAAGCCCCAACTATATCAATTGCCGTCCATTTTAGAATTTTGTTTTCGCTGCCCAGGAGTTTTACAAAAAAGTCCAGATTCGGATAGAGCTCTTCTGGCTTTTCCTTAGCAACAGCCAGAAGCTCTTTTGCGTAGCCGTATTTTACTTTGGGGTCTTTCGAGAATAAGTCCTCGAGATTAAGCTTCTCCATTTGTTAATTATCCATCAATTAAATTCGCCTATTGGCGGAGAGGGTGGGATTCGAACCCACGCTCCGCTCAACGCGGAGACCGCTTTTCGAGAGCGGCACCATAAGCCTCTCGGACACCTCTCCCAGCTTCAAAATTCTACCTTAAAACCTCCTTCTTGGGCAAGTTTGGCGACATTTTGGCAAAGACGTCATCTGGAACACTCTGCAAGCCTTCCTCAAACCGGCGTGCGGCTGCCTTGTCCATGCCAGGTAACAAATGGCTATAGATGTCGAGGGTTGTAGAGATACTGCTGTGGCCGAGACGCTCCTGAACAATTTTAGGATGAACCCCTTGTTTCAACAGGATTGAGGCATGAGCATGCCTCAAATCGTGAAGCCGGATACCTTTTAGGCCAAGAGACTCACCTATCGCTTTATAAGCTCTCGTGACGCTGTTCGGTCGGAGTGGCCTGCCATCGGGATGGGAAAATACCAGGTCTGTGGGTAACAGGAGCTTCCCAAGAAATCTCCAGGTATGATCTTGCTTTAACCGGTGTTCCCAGAGTAGGATTACCAAAGATGGCGATAATGCTATCTGGCGCCGGCTTTTCTCACTCTTAGGCGGAGCGAAAACATATTCTCCACTTTGCAGTTGCTGTAGACTTTGTACTACCGAGAGCGTGGACTTATCCAAATCAATCTCGGCTGGGTTGCTGGCGATAAGACCATTTCTCACAGCGTATTTCAACGCTTCAGAAAGAACTCGGTGGTGTTTTTTGACGGTTAAGGGAGACAGACCCCCCTTGCCATGTCGGCGCCCAGATATGAGGCAGTCCCTATGATACTTGTCTATATGCTGAGGGCGTAAGGACATCAATGGAATTGAGCCCAGGGCCAGGATAAGGTGCTCAACAACTGATGCATACCGTTCAAAGGTTCTGGCCCGGGTATTCATTTGTGCATAGTCCTGAAGCCACTCCTTTAGAAACTGGCCTACATTGAGTTCAGTGGGCTTAACGTAGCGTCTCTGCTCAACAGTAACTAACAACTCATGTAGCCGCTGCATCCCGTTTTGAGCCTTGGACACGTTCAAAGTGTCTCAAGCGCTTGCCTGTTGATGGTTCTCTGCCGACATCAATAGTGATTTGCCAAGAGTCTTCCCGTTGCCGAATATATCCCTTCATTTATCCTCTCCTTTCACCATGTAGTTCTTTCATACGCGCTACCATCAGTCTAGTAGCATTATGCAGGACACAGGTTGCACCGGCTCCGAAGTAGTAGCGGACGTAGCCTCAGCGGGCTCATTGCTTCTCGGAATTCTTCGATTCTTGCCTGCATTGTAAAGATCTCCTTGACTACCGCTTCGGTCATATCTTCCCTCAATTTCTCAGCTGCCGATTTGCATATCCCCATGACCTTGTCAGCCAGACCCTGTTCACGGACTGCAAGATAATTGGTAAAACGGTCCTTACCAAACGTAATGTCAATGCGCCCATCGGCGCGTGGCATAGTCTCAACCAAAGGGAATTCTTCAGGCGCTACTTAACGATGAAAAGCTCAATATTAACCAGTTGAACGAAAAGATGTTTTGTTCGATAGGAATGCAGCGAACTCCAGAAACTGGAAACTTCAGGCTTACCAGGTCTGGCTAGACTCCTGTCTTTGCATTTAAAACAGGGATTTTGTTGAATGTTATACCGGGTTTTTCCTATTGACAAATATATTTGGCTCTACCGCGTAGCTGTTGAGTGAACCTAGGCAATGCAAGCTGGTGCCTCAGGAGCAGTCAGAACTCGGCTATAACTCCAAAAACTCATTACGCCTTATAAACCTTACAAAGAATACCCCTCAGATTAGATGCTCCCATCTCCCGATTAAAGGGTGGCTGGTCATCAGTCAAGATATTAATATTGGCTTTCGCCCAGCCATGTAAACCGCTGGGGCTATCTTCGGGGAACCACCAGGCATAGTCAACCACTACCACCCTAGGGTCAAGACTGGGCGACAGACCCGCCTTCTGCTTTATTCTACCCCGTTTGGTTTCAATATATATCCAATCATCCTCGGTTATCCCCAGTTTGCCAGCTGTTTCAGGATGTATATATGTAACTGGCTCAGGGTGGCTACCCCGAAGGCTAGCTATCTGCCTGCCCCACGAGTGGCGGTAGCAGCCACGCTTCCCACTGGTGAGAACTAATGGGTATTCCTTGGTGAGTTCTGGAGCACTATAGGGTGTTTCCGGAGGCTCATAGTAGGTGGGTAAGGGATCAAACCCCCACTCTTTGAGCTGGCTTGAGTATAATTCAACCTTACCTGAAGGGGTGGGAAAGCCCTGGGACTGGTAGCTACGGTAGTGCTGGCTGCACGCCAGCACGCCTATTTTTTTGAACTCACCAAACGATATGCCGGCAGGTTCTAGGATAAAGTCCAGGTACTGTTCCTCGGTATCCCAGAAGTATTCACCATGTCCCAGCCTTCGGGCAAGGTTGCTTAGTATTTCATAGTCAGAACGACATTCACCCATGCGGATAACCCTTTGTTGAACAAGGGTTACAGGCATGGAGTAGGATGGTACTACAATGTTGTCAGACTCAAGATAGGTAGCTACAGGCAATACTATGTCAGCCAGAGCTGCGGTCGGTGTCATGAATATATCAGCTACTGCCAGGAAGTCTAAGGTAAGAAAAGCCTGGTATGCCTCCCGGGCATTACTATAGGTCAGTAACGGATTACACCCCTGGACATATGCAACTCGAACCGGATAGGGTTCCCCGTGCTGGATAGCCCTGATTGTATCCTGTGGCAGTACCTCAGATACAATTGGTAGCATCTTGCCGCTACTAATAGCCCGCTGCCGGATTCCGGGGGATATCTTTTCCGGCAGACGGACTAACGGTGAGTGCCGGTCAATTATAGGTGCTCGTGACCATCGCAGTTCCCCTCCAGGTATCTCCAGATTGCCGGTGATTGCTTTCAGAATACAGAGAGCCCGTGCAGTCTGAAAGCTATTTACTCCATGGTCAATCGCATTACCCCAATGCAGGCAAGCCGGCCTCCGGGAACCATAAAATCTGGCTGCCTGCTCAATTACCTCAGATGGAACCCAGGTAATCTCAGCGACTTTTTCTGGGGTATAGTCTTGGACATGAACTCTAAGCTCATCAAAGCCCACTGTCCACTGCTTAACAAAATCTTTATCGTACAGTTCCTCGTTAATTATCACGTTCAGCATTCCAAGGGCAAGCGCCAGGTCTGAGCCTGGCCTCGGCTTTAACCACAGGTCAGCCCTCTCCACTCCCTCAACCTTATTGGGGTTAATAACCATTAGCTTTGCCCCACGTTCCACTGCACTCATCACGCGCCGATGGACATGATGTAAGTTTTCCGCCAGATTTTTGCCCCAGACTGTGATACTAACCGGTGGATATTCAAGGTCGGAAATCGCATAGAAGCCATAGGTAATGTCTGAGGCATGACTCCGGGGCACAAAGCAGACGTGTCCCTGCCAGGCAACATTGGGGGAACCAAAAACATTGGCAAACCTAGCCAGCGAGTCTCCCTGATAGCCTCCTTTAAAGCTTCCGCCAATGAAGGCAACCGACTCGGCACCATGCTTGTCCTTGGCTTTAGCTAACTCACCGGCTACTGTGTCCAGTGCCTCATCCCAACTAATCGGCAGCCACTTACCCTCCCCCCTCTCCCCCATTCGCTTGAGAGGATATAGTAGTCGGTCGGGGTGGTAGAGATACTCCAGAGATGCCAGCCCCTTAGGGCACAGTACTCCCTTGTTAAGCGGACTCTCAGGGTCACCCTCTATCCTGACAACCCGCCCGTTGCTCACATGAACTAGTATGCCGCAGCCGATTTGGCAAATACCACAGGTGCTTTTTAATATTCTATCTCTGCTCATTTATCAAACCTCCTCAGCTAACAGTCAACGTAACCATGCTGATACGACCGATGGGAGTAAATGCCAAAGAAGAAGGAGATTCTTCCAAGTTTTGCATGGCGGTCTGGCATCATCAATTGCCCTGTCGAGTCTTGTTTGATCTATGATCATTCAGCACAGATAGGATGACTCTGCACATCTTGGTTTGCTATCCTGCAACAATAGGATGGATTTCAATATGAACCATACCACATCTAATATACCCGCTCCATCCATGGTAGCTCGGAAAGCAATCCACTGTACCTTTTGTTACATGAGCCCCTCTGTAGCGAAAGGCAAGCCGGCTACACCCTACCGCCATGGGTCTATGTGGTAAATGGGGTAGATACCACTAAAAAAGCCGCGGCCTCCGAGTTCAAGGCAGACCTCTTCCCCGGTACCGCTAACAATTATGCAGTTATCAAAGGGTTTTTTCCCTAGAGCTGGCACCTTATAATCGTCAGGCAGGTCATTCCACGGCTTACCTGACGTGTCTTCTATCGCTCTACCACCATTTGTTTTGGCATCATACCACCCATACTTCTTGTAGTCCGACACTGGAATAAGGCTTTTCTTCCAGAGCCATTCGTATACTTCCTCTTTTGACTTGAAGCCGTACTCATACAGGTCTTGAGCCATCTGAGAAGCCATGAGGAATGTCATCGGTGTGTCCGCACGGTTAGCCCAAAGGCCGGGTATGAGGTATTCCAGCCAGTTGTGGGGGCCAACCTTACCTTCAACACCAAGGCGTGCAGCCATGCCCCCATAACCCCTTCCCTGAAGCCCACGGTATGAGGACGGGGCAAACTGGCTACCCTGTACGCTTACCGCCGGCTCGCAAATGACCATAACGACGCTCTCGTCCTTACTGTAGCCGTGCTCTTCGTTCAGCCCCTTCCAGCCTGGTGGGAGTGCATCCGGATTCTCGGCAAAGCACATGCCTCCCCTATTAAAGGGGCTCCCGTGAGCATTCATACGGTTTACGCCTGGAATGGCACCACCGAGGTTAATCGCCATGAGTTGATACGTGCGTCCAATGGTGGAATTGGCTGGATTTCCGGGGTCAAGCATGCCATAACCGATATTCATACCGATCTCCTTGACGATGGGGCCGCTGACACAAACCCACTGGCTCCAGTGAGTAGTAGTCGCAGTAGTGCATCCCGATTCGGCAATAGCCAGTACTATGGGCAGGTACTCTGGCTTACATCCTGCCATTACGGCAATAGTCGCTACCTTCTCCACGGTAGCTGTCCAGTTCATGGGCGGAAATTCTACCACTGTACTCTTTTTTCTTGTCTCCCCTCGCTGTGTTTTCCTGTCGGACTGGAGTGTTATCAATTCATCGGGTTTGTTGCTGGTGCCGGCCAGCATCCGCTCCACACGTTCCTCAGTGGGTATTATTATCGGTAGACCATCAGTATACAGGGCGATAGGAGCTCTTCCTGTCATTAAGATCGGTTTTGTCTGCTGATAGAACTCCTGTGCCTCGTCAAGAGTCCCTTCGAAGAATACTCTCGGCTGCTCCGGTGGAATGTATCGCCCCCTTTCCTTCTCCTTTCCGGCTAAAGGCTTGGTTAAAGCCTCAAGCATGTCGTCGATGAAAGTTTCGACCCTTGCCGGACCGCTGCCGCTACGGGGAGCATCAACATATCGTATAAAAGGAACCCCACTTGCGAGCGCTGTCTGCTTGAGCATTTCAACCTGGTCTTCAAACTCGATAAGCACCGTTGGGATGCCTTCTTTTTCAAGTCCTGCTGTGTAGGCAGCCTGCCTCCATACTGCACCACTTCACCAGGCTACCCCTTGTATCAGAGCATCAGCACCTTTCATCTCCTCCGGCGATAACTCCATCTCCCCAGTACTTGACTCCTTCTCCCGCCAGTTCACGTTGGGATAGTCTTTCTTCAATCGTTCAGCTAAGGCTGGCATGATAACCGGGTCAGCTTCCTGGGCACTGAGCCAGATAGTTTTGCCGTCAAGGGTATCAAGGCGTGGCGCCAAGGGCTTTGTATCCACCACCTGCTCTATTCCCCTTGGGTTAAGGCATTTACATACTCTATCTTTCTCTGCCATTTGCGATCACCTTATATGATTTTAATTACCGTATAGTTACTCATAACGCCTCGTCATCTCTCCTGTCGGTCGCTTCAAGGGCTAAGCACCTACTCTTAATAGTCCTTTGCTTGCATCCTCAGCACCAGTGCTTCAATAGTTGGCAAACAGCTTAACACTGGTTAGAATAAATGTCAATATCGCGAACGACCCCTGGATTCCTGATTCATTTGGAACCAGACCATGTCAGCTTGACCTGTGATTTCCTAAAAGCCATTCAGTTTTAGTGTTAGACCTGATGATAAGGAAGGGTGGTGATAGACACTCAGAGGGAAATTGTGAGTCCTGAATATGACCGTGGTAGCTTTAGTTGGTCTATTGTAAATACCTAGGTTCTTAGGTGAAACTAGTTGAACAATTTGGCTTTTTGTATGGTTAATAGAATACCACATTTTACTGCTCTAGCTGGTGTTTCTCTCCTCCCAGAGTCCGAAGACATTTCCACTAGGATCACTGAAACACGCTCTGTAAGCTAAACCCTGTGAAGTCTTAGGAATTATAATTTTACCTCCAAGTTCCTCTACTCTGTTCAGGATTTCGTCTATACTTTCTACGACTATATACACTACCACACCGGTAGATTCTCCCTTTGGTTTAGACCATAGCCCTCCCATCTGTAGCTTCTCCAAACGTGGCTTGTCACCGGTGTCAAAAATCCACACTTCAGATCCATTCGCCTCATCTTTTCCGATGATTTCCCAGCCAAATAAGTTTTTAAAGAAATCAGCAGTTCTTTCTATCTCTTTTGTCCAGATTTCGACCCAATCAAATGTGTTGGTCATGACAGCACCTCCTGGATTGTGGCATTATTTTCAAAAATATGGAGTGATCGATCATTTAAATATAGTAGATAGCTATATTTTTAGATAGAGTCTACCATAATAGCATAGCAAGTTAAATAACTTGACGAAATGTTTAGTATGAGTTAGCCTACTTCATGTCTGTCTTTATATGTTGTTATGGCAGAACCGCTTTCCCCGGGCATTTGAGTAAACCAGTTCCTCAAGGTCTTTTCTGGTGCGTTGACTCAGTCTTTCTTGAGCTGCTTCCTCATAAAAGTCTTCAGCCAGATACAATCTTGTGCTATTCGCTTCTTACAATAACGCTAGCGCCAGCCCTGCACTTAAGGAACTACTAGAGTCTTTCCTATAAATTGGCAGTTGACATATGAGATAAGAGTGTGTTTATTATTGGTTAATTGATACAGAAAGAGGAGGGTAGTTATATGCAAGGGTATTGTGTCAAATGCAGGGCCAAGAGAGATATAAAAGACGCCAAATCAATTACCATGAAAAATGGCAAACCCGCTACACAAGGTACGTGTCCAGTATGCGGTACGAAGATGTTCAGAATAGGCAAGAGTTAAATTAAGGAGTATAATATTTTGCACGTATATACAAACAAGGAGGTAAATAAATTGAAAGGGAAAGGAATTACCAGACTATTGGTGGCTTTACTGGCCTTTATCCTGATTGCTACATTACTGCCAGCCTGTGCCGCTGAAGAAGAGGCTCCAGAGCAACCGGAGCTCAAAAACCCCGGGACCTTTATCTATGCTACGATAGGTCCCTGGGACTCACTTGACCCAGCCTATGCCTACGATACCGCCAGTGGAGAAATATTACAGGCAGTGTACGAACCGCTCCTCTCCAACTGGGATACTGAGAGTACCACAGAGTATGCCCCAATTTTAGCCACTGAGTGGACGGTCTCCGCAGATGGTAAGACTTACCGCTTCAAGATTCGTGAGGGGGTTAAATTCCATAACGGTAATGAATTAACACCTGAGGATGTGGAATACTCCATTGAACGTGGCATGGTTCAGGATTACGGAGCCGGGCCCCAGTGGATGCTCTTTGAGCCACTTTTTGGCACTGATACTCAGACTTCTCGTACTGAAGATGGCCTGATACCTCTTGAAGATATAAAGAGTAAGGTGGAAGTAGATGGTCAGTGGGTACAGTTCAACCTTGCCTCTCCCTATGAGCCATTTCTCCAGATATTATCGCAACCATGGGGATCCATCGTTGACAAGGAATGGTGTATCGAGAATGGTGACTGGGATGGTACACAGGCATCTTACGAGGAGCTCAATGATCCTCCATCCGGTGGCTCACCATTGCAGGAGATAATGAACGGGACCGGACCTTTTAAACTGGAGAGATTTGAATCCGGGGTTGAGACAGTTATGATCCGCAATGACAACTACTGGCGCGAGCCGGCAAACCTGGAGAGAGTAATCATCAAGGTTGTCGATGAATGGACGACCAGAAGGCTTATGCTGGAAGCCGGTGATGCGGACATTGTAGATGTCCCAAGGGCTCATATTGATGAACTCGAGGATGTCGTGAACCTGACAGTTTATAAGGATTTACCGGGTCTTCAGAATGTTGCTATGTTCTTCCAATTCAATATAAGTGAAGAGAGCACGATGGTCGGTAGTGGCGAACTGGATGGAGCGGGCATCCCACTCGATTTCTTCTCAGACCCTGATGTCAGGAAGGGTTTTGCCTATGCTTTTGATTATGAAACCTTCCTTTCAGATGCCTACATGAACGAAGCTCAGCAGACCGGTTCACCCATCTGTGAAGGTCTTTCCTACTATGACCCGAATGCACCGAGATATTCTCTGGACTTGGCAAAAGCCGAGGAGCATTTGCAGAAAGCCTGGGGAGGAGAGGTCTGGGAGAAGGGATTTACCTTTACTATTGCTTACAACGCTGGTAACCTGCAGCGCAAGACGGCCTGTGAAATCCTCCAGGAGAACCTGTTCAGTATCAACGAGAAGTTCACTGTACTTATTCAGGTGATGCAGTGGCCGACCTTATTGAGAGGTATGTATTCTTCACTGGTACCGATGTTCCAGATTGGGTGGATTGCGGATTATCCTGACGCCCATAACTTTATCTTCCCATTCATGCACAGCAACGGTACCTTCTCCGGTTGGCAGAACTACAGTAATGCAGAGGTAGACGCACTTATCTCGCAGGCTATATCAGCTGAGTCCCCTGCAGAAAGGGAAAGCCTCTATAGACAGCTTGACCAGCTTTACTACGAGGATGTGCCCAGTGTGATTGAAGCCCAGGTGCTTGGCAGGCGTTACTTCCGTGACTGGATAACTGGATTCTACTTCAACCCGGTGATACCCGGTACTTGTGGTAACCTTTACGCGTTGTCGAAGGGCTATTAGGGTAATAGCTTAGAACCAGTGTATAATATAGATTGAAGTAAAAAGGACCGCGCAGAGGAAAGGCTTTCTTGCTTCGGTTCAGGAGGGCCTTTCCTTGCGTGCCTTAGAGAGCACCAGATTTGGAGTTACGAGCTTATATTTTACGCAGGTTATTGCTTCTCATTCCCGTTCTTTTCGGTGTGACCATCCTTATATTTGCGCTATTGCAGCTTTTCGACCCCGTGGAAAGGGCTGCTCTTTATGTAAGAGATGCACGACAGTTTGGTAATATACCTGCAATAATAGAACAGTACGGTCTGGACCAACCGGTTTGGGTTCAGTTCGGTCACTGGATTAATGAGGTTTTTCACGGTAATCTGGGCTGGTCTAAAGTGGTATCCCTGCCGGTTACTAAAGCCATGGTGAATTTTCTCCCCGCCACGATAGAGTTGGCTTTATTTGCCACTCCTCTAATAATATTCGGTGGCATTTTCCTCGGGACCAAAGCGGCAGCACACAAAGACAGACCAGTTGACCATGCCACTCGGGTGGGTGCGATAATAGGCTGGTCACTTCCCACATTCTGGCTCGGATTAATATTACTTATGGTTTTCTATGGATACTTTAGAGGCCTCCTCCCCCCTGAACGGTTAAGTACAGAGATGAGTATTCTAATACACTCCGAGCAGTTCACCCGATTTACCAGAATCAATACCCTTGATGCAATCTTAAATGGCAACGGAAGAGTTCTGCTGGATGCCCTGAGGCATCTAATCCTGCCCATAACAACCCTGACAGTGGTTAATGTAGCCTTTATCATGCGGCTTATGCGTTCGAGTATGCTGGAAGCGCTGGGCAAAGGTTACATACTTACTGCCAGAGCTAAAGGACTCAGCGAAAATGTGGTAGTAAATAAACACGCCAGGAGAAATGCTTTAATTCCAGTACTGACTATCAGCGGATATATATTCGCTGCCATAGTTAACGGAGTGGTGGTAACTGAAACCATTTTCAATTATAAGGGACTTGGGTGGTTTGCCTGGCAATCAGCCGTGAACCTAGATGTACCCTCCGTGCTTGCTTTTGCTCTCTTTAACGGCGTTCTATTTGTCATTACAAACCTGGTGGTTGATTTGCTGTATGCCCGCATTGACCCAAGGATACGATTGGGAGGGGCACAGGTAACATGACAGGTCTAAAATACCTCCTTTATCAACTGAGAAGAAACCCGTTGTCGATAATCGGCATCACCATTCTTCTCACATTTGTAGTCATTGCTATATTGGCCCCCGTAATTGCACCACCACTAGAGGGCCAACGGGATATATACCAGATACCGAGGAGTGGCTATTCTCCAACTCCTAATCCACCTAACGAGGAACACATATTCGGTACTACCGAGGGGCAGTATGATATTTTTTATGGCGTTATCTGGGGGACACGGTCAGCCTTCAAGGTTGGGTTGATTGTGGTGGGGTCAGTATTGGTGATAGGTGTCACGCTTGGTAGTATTGCCGGATATTTTGGCGGCATAATTGACGAAGTTATTATGCGTATCACCGATATATTCCTGGCTTTTCCAGCTTTGATACTGGCTATGGCAATCACGGTTGCTCTTGGTCCGAGTCTTACCAGTGTAATGTATGCCCTCATTATTGTGTCGTGGCCATCGTATACGCGTCTTATCAGGGGCGATATACTTGCGGTGAGAGAGGAAGATTATGTGGAAGCTACCAGGGGAATCGGCAGTTCACACGCCAGGATAATCACCCGGCACATATTACCAAACGCTATATATCCCACTTTAATTATGGCTTCCCTGGATATTGGTGCCGTGGTTCTATCGGCAGCTGCTCTTAGTTTTCTTGGTCTCGGAGCGCCTGAGGGGTACGCTGACTGGGGACAGATGGTACAGTTTGCTAGAAACTGGATTGTAGGACCTCCCGGCAATCCGCTGGCCTACTGGTACACAGTCACCATTCCCGGTTTATTCATACTTTTCTTCGTTTTAGGGTGGAATCTTCTTGGTGATGCATTCCGTGACATACTGGATCCCCGTCTAGGAAAAAGTTAATATGGATGAATTATTATCAATCAAAGACCTGATAGTGCGGTTCTATACATATGATGGAATCGTAACGGCAGTAAACAATGTTAGCCTTAATATCGGGAGAAGGGAAACATTTGGACTGGTTGGAGAAACCGGTTGTGGGAAGACGGTAACAGCTTTATCAGTGCTTCGTTTGGTACCACCTCCAGGGCGCATAGTGCAGGGCAGTATCCATTTCCAGAGTGATGGCGGTAAACCGGTTGATTTATTGAGTATCGATGAGGATGAAATCCGGTCAATGCGTGGGAGTAAGATATCAATGATTTTTCAGGAACCAAGCTCCGCGCTAGACCCTGTATATACTATCGGGGACCAGATTTCAGAACCCATACTTCTTCACTTTCGATCCGAACTGGTCGAGAGAATACTGGATACAATCGATAAACCGGTAATTAAAGGCAATTACCTTGTGAGAACATTAGCACCAGTAACTCATTTAGCAGAAAGAGCTATTTACAGGAGGATGTTCCGAAACCCCGAGACACGGCTACCCGATGTGATTACCCGTATTCCTGTTGTCCGTAATTTGCTCTGGCGCACCAACCGCGAAGCGACCACAATGGCAACCAATCTTCTTAAGGATGTCGAAATACCGGACGCTGATAGAGTAGTTCGACAGTATCCACACGAGTTGAGCGGAGGTATGAAACAGCGTTCGGTTATAGCCATGGCCCTAGCCTGCAATCCCAAGTTACTCATAGCTGACGAGCCAACGACTGCTCTGGATGTGACCATTCAGGCACAAATTTTAGACCTTCTTCGCAAGTTGAAAGAAGAGCACGACGCCTCAATTCTATATATTACCCACGATCTGGGGGTTGCCGCCGAGATATGCGATAGAATCGGAGTTATGTACACCGGTCGTATTTGTGAAGAAGCAGAAGTAGGTGAATTATATGAGAATCCGTTGCATCCGTATACACAGGCTTTACTGGCCGCAGTGCCAAAACCGGGCGAAAAGCCTCATTCTATTGTTGGCACGGTGCCTGACCTCCTTGATTTGCCGGAAGGATGTGGGTTCCACCCCCGCTGCAGTAAATGTGAAAATATATGTCGGGAACAGATTCCAGATATGAAGGAGGTATCACCGGGACATTTTGTAGCCTGTCATATGTGCTAAGGAGCGACCGTTGGAAGCACTTGTTGAAACGAGAAATTTAAAGACATACTTCCCTATCTTGCGAGGGTTTTTCAGGAGACCAGTTGGTGCCGTGAAAGCCGTTGATAGTGTCACCGTGGGTATCAAGAAAGGGGAATGGATGGGTCTTGTAGGTGAATCCGGGTGTGGCAAGACGACACTGGGAAAAACTATCCTTCGTTTCCACAAGCCTGTGTCAGGCCACATTTATTTTGATGTCCCGGGTGATGTTAAGAATCGAATTGACGAGTTGGAAATATCAGAAACAAAATCCGGCAGATTGCAAACTCTAGTCAGTGAATATGACATAGCAACTTATAAGCACAAAAGACTAAAAGCGATAAGAAGAAGGATGCAGCTTGTTCATCAGGACCCTTATACATCACTCAATCCCAGAATGAGGATTGGGAACATCATAGGTGAACCTATAGCTGTGCACAATCTGCTAAGGGGTAGTGAGGCTAAACAGCGAGTGATTGAACTGCTCAGAATGGTGGGGCTTACTGAAGAGCATTTTAAGCGATACCCACACCAGTTTAGCGGTGGGCAGAGGCAGCGCATCGCAATCGCAAGGGCGTTAGCAACAGACCCGGATTTCATTATCTTTGACGAGCCGACATCAGCCCTGGATGTATCTGTACAGGCACAAATACTGGACCTGTTAAAACAGTTAATAAGTGAGCAGGGTTTAACCTATTTATATATTACCCATGATCTGAGTGTTGCGGAGAGTGTTTGCGATACCATTACGGTAATGTATCTTGGCAAGATAGTAGAGGTTGGAAGCGCTGAGGAAATTTTTCGTGCTCCAATGCACCCCTATTCGCAAGCTCTGGTAATGGCAACCCCGATACCTGACCCAAAAAGGAAACGGGGTAGGATAGTCCTCAAGGGCGAAGTCCCCAGCCCGGTGAATCCACCGTCCGCCTGTAGGTTCCACCCGAGGTGTCCGAGGGCGACCGAAGAATGCAGAAACGAAGAGCCTTTGCTGGAGAACCGGGGGAATGGGCATCTGGTAGCCTGCTGGCATCAATTAAATTGATCAGTCTGAACGATAGCGGTATATTAAATTATAATGGGTAGCTAGTTTCTCTAAACTGGCTACCTGTTTCTTTGACGAAATCCCTACTTTAGTCGTATTGCTGACCCCCTTGAAATGAGACAAATTTGCATTTTGTCACATGCGTATAACATGGGAGCCTGTCGAAAAACCCCCTGCTAAAGTCGGATAATAGCCTCATCTGCCCGCTTTCTGAGGTATAATTAGGTAACCTCAGTTAGGAAGGCCAGAAATCAATGAACGCTAGATACCGTCCCTATAATCAAGGAGAAGGCTATTTCACCCTCATCGACCCCGAAGATATCAAGAAACATAATCCTCTTTTAACGGCAATCGATTCCTTCGTTGAAGAGCAGATCTCTTTGCAGCCGTTTTCTCAGAGTGCCAGGAACGAGCTCGAAGGAGCTCTAGCGGTGCATCCCCGGATGATGCTGAAGGTCATCTTCTACTCGTATGCCCGGGGTGTTTACTCTTCCAGAGAGATGGAAGACCTGATGCGATGGGACCCCAACTATATCTATCTCAGTGCTAATCAGAGAGTCGACCACAGTACCATCTGTAACTTCATCCTGAAATACGGCGATGAAATTAAGGCGGTCTTCTCCCGACTGGTGTACGTGATGGCTAAGATGGGCTACATCACCATGGATTTTGTGGCCATAGATGGAACGAAGATAAAGGCTGATGCCGGGATGAAGTTCACCGGTAATGTCGGAGAGTTTCGGCAGAAGCGGGACAGGATTGAAAAGAAGATAGAAAAGATAATGCAGCACACCACGAATGAAGCAGTAAAGGGAAAAGCTCACCGTGATAAAAAGCTGGACGCCTTAAAGAAGGAGAAGACCAAGATAGAAGCCTTTCTTACCGAGGTAGAGCAGGAAGGGACTCTTCCCAAGGGAAAGGTAAACCTGACTGATAGGGACTCCCGCATGGTCAAGGATAAGGACAGCAAATATATGGGCTACAATTGCCAGATAGCGGT
>CAYNFT010000033.1:0-19799 GCA_964396535.1 uncultured Dehalococcoidales bacterium
TTACGATAGCCCCGCAGCCAACGGAGCAATAACAGCAGATGGTGGTTGTCTCTTTAACCTTCTTTTTAAGCGTAGGTTCTCTGGGAGCAGCCAGTGCGGTCACATCGGGGAGGAGACCCAGAGCCACTGTAGCACCCACACCAGCTCCCGACACCTTTAAAAAGTCCCTACGGTTTAATTCCATAAGCTATCTCCTCCTTTGCACTTATGCTTTCTTGCATAAAAAAGGGCTAATTGGGGGAATTGTTCCCCATTGCCCGGTTGTTATTAAGAGTGCGTATCTATCGTTTTGATAAATCAACAGTTCGCTCACCTGACTGCATAAAGTTAGCAGCAGATTCACTATCTCTTTCTAACACTGCCTTAATAAAAACGAAAGCGTTCGCTACTGTTGAGTTTTGCTGTTTTCCTCCTGCAGTCTGGAAGATTCATTACCATTTATCCTGTGCCAGTCTTACCCTCAGCCACGTTTTCAGCCGATTATCCAGTTCTCCGACCCATGACTCAATCTTCTCGATATCTCCTTTAGCCAACGCTGCCCTCTCCTCCTCGGTTAGGGCATACTCCTGCAACACTTTAGAAGGATTCTCGGCTAGTCGGGCAAGGAACTTATGGTCATCAGCGGCCCTAGCCAGTACTTCTAAAATAGTCTCTCTGCTTGAGGATTTTTTCTTTTGTTGCTGCAAGACTATCCCTTCTCCTCTGCGTAAGTCTTCGATCCATCTTGAACCGGTAGTAAACACACCAGTAAATGGCACGGTTCGTCTGAACCACAGTCGTGGTAAACTCGCCCGTCCTCTTGATTAAATTTGCGGGTTTGCACCAAGATATCTCCCGCGAAGTAGAGTGTTTCGAACGCTTTACATCCTGGGCAGAATGCCACAAGCTCATTCATAATGACCGTTGCCCTCTGTATAACTTCTCTAGTTCTCTCTGCTATTCAAAAGTTACCATCAGGCAGACAGTGTTTCATCCGCCAGCCTACCTATTTTGTACGGCGCACTTGGCCTATCCTCCAGCTAGGCAATATGTGCATTTGAAAGGTTACCAGCTAGCCTGTCGAGTTTTAACCTTCACCAGTGGGCATAATCTCCCTTTGAACTGGTTTCCAAGGCAGTGTATAATTGGAGCAGGGAAATAGCATACCGATGGAAAAGATAGTAAACATATGAACAAGGTAAAAGTGGTTCTTGCTGATGACCACATGCTGTTCCGCGAAGGAACACGTAACCTAATTGAGCAGGAGCAGGATATAGAGGTTATTGGAGAGGCCAGTGATGGTGAGGAGGCTGTTGACCTGGTAACCAAGCTCCATCCCGATGTTGCCTTAGTGGATATCGCCATGCCCAAAGTCAATGGCATCGAGGCTACGCGACAGATGAAGGCTCGCTATCCAGCTACAGCAGTGCTAATCCTTACCGCCTATGACAACGACCAGTATATCTTTGCTCTACTAGAAGCAGGAGCCGCCGGTTATCTGCTAAAGAACGTTAGTGGCAAGGAGCTTATTAATGCTATTCGAGCTGTACACGCTGGTGAGGCTGTACTCCACCCGGCTATCGCCAACAAGGTTTTTAACCGTCTCGTCACCCCCGAGCAAAAGCCGGGCTCGGCTGTCCAGGTCAATGACCTCAGCGAGCGGGAAATGGAAATACTTAGACTGGCCGCTAAGGGCTTGAATAATCAGGATATCGCAAATAAGCTATTTCTTAGCAGGCGTACAGTCCAGTCTCACTTGAGCAACATCTTTCGCAAGATGAACGTAGGCTCTAGGACCGAAGCCACGATACAGGCATTTGGAAGAGGTTGGCTTAGCGTAGATGATGTTGCCTAGTGCATAACAGAGGGTAAGTTACTTGTGAAACAGGTACTTAAGGTCTCTCATCTGTGGATTATACTGGGTATCATGGTCTTTGGAGCCACTGTCTATTACGCCGACCAGATTCCCCTGCTGGAGAACATTGTTATCCAGGCACCACTGAATCTAGCTCGCTACTCGACACACCGTATCCTGTCCATCATTCCGGTGGCTTATGCTGCCTTTATTTTCCGATTTCGAGGCGGGGTAATTGCTGCTATTGTGGTCAGCCTTGGCCTCCTGCCCCGGGCTCTGTTTATCTCCACGCAGAGACCAGAGGCATTAGCAGAAACCGTCGCTTTCTTTACCATCGGACTGCTGGTAAGCTGGCTGATTGACCGACAGCAGCGAGCCCTACGTCGACTGGAGACCACTCAACGAGAGCTTATTGACTCGCTAGAAACAGTTACACGCCAACAGCAACAGATGCAGCTTTCTGAGGCACGCTATCGAGGCCTGTTTGAGAATGCTGGTGAAGCAATTTTAGTCTGTTCTACGGATGGTAAAATCAGTTCAGCTAATAGAGCCTCTGAACTGCTCACAGGATATACTCATGACGAGTTGGCAGACAAAAGTATTTATGAGCTATTTTCCGAAAGGAGTCTGGAGGCAGTTAGAGAACTATTTTTAGAACGGCCTAGTGGAGAAACTGTTGGCGAAACCGAAGAACTCGACCTGGTCAAGAAAGATGGGACAGAGGCATTCGTCCGACTTAAGTTAAGCCCTCTACTGAGCGGCAGTCAGGTAACCGGTCTTCAAGTCATAGCGCTGGATGTAACTGAGGAGAGACAATTGCGCCAAAGCATGGAGTACTACATCACACAGATAACTAGAGCCCAGGAAGATGAACGCTTGCGCATCTCTCGAGAGCTTCACGATGATACAGTTCAGGTGCTGGCCAGTCTGTCCCGTGACCTTGGGTCACTTATCTCGAGAGAAAAGAAACTATCAAAGCCAGTAGTAGAGCATTTGGAGAAGATACGTGGGACAACTGATACCGCGCTGGAAGAAGTGCGGCGTTTCAGCCAGGACCTCAGACCATCTATCCTGGATGACTTAGGCTTGGTGCCAGCATTAGAATGGCTTATTGCTAACCTTGAAAAACAATCAGAGATAAAAACCGAAATCAGTATTAGCGGTAATCAGTACCGCTTGCCGCCGGAAGAAGAGCTGGTGGTTTTCCGAATCGCTCAGGAGATACTCAGTAATGTGAGAAGGCATTCTCGTGCTTCAACGGTGGATATGACGATAGACTTTAGTGATGACGCATTGACTCTAATAATAAACGATGACGGTCAAGGCTTTAGCATGCCGCAAAGAGCGAGCGACCTGGTTCTATCCGGTAAACTGGGCATAGTGGGGATGCGGGAAAGAGCCCGTCTGATTGGCGGTACCCTGATTGTGCAGTCAGAAGCTGGTGTGGGGACTACTGTAACACTACGGGTGCCAAAATAAGGTATCTGCTTCTAGTAAGTGCCCCACACCAGCGTTTTTTCCGGCAAGTTTCCTTTCAACAGCTTCTTCAAACGCTCCACAACCATGATACTAAGATACCCGTTGCTTTGCCTCCATTACCTTCCCTGCTTTCTCCTCGTGGACAGCCCGTCTCGCTCGTGCTTCCTTAACGGCTGCGTAGATACCACCGACGTTCAGATACCACACGAACGCTGCCGGAAAAAGTATGACGGGTATCACAACAATAAGAGCCACTATAACCTGCCACGGCATTTTTGTATCCCTCCTTTCTTCGGCTTCTGGAGGTAAGAGCGGAACTATAGAACTAAGCCGGAGAGACTTCCTCTATTCCTATTCTTTCTCTTACCTCCGATATCAGCTTATCACTCTGCCAGTAAACCTAGCTTCCGTCGTACTACCTATTTCTAACCTCCAAAAATACCTAAGCCGAGTACCTTCTTCATTGCGCTTTATACCTATTCATAACTATCCAGGACCAGGCAAGTATCTCTACCTATAAATCCCGGCGCGGTTTGAGTGTATTCCCGAACCAAGTTTTGAAACGGAGTTAAAATAGGTCAGTTGTACCATGCAAAATAGGTCGGGTGGCGGATGAAACACCATCTGGTTGGTGCTAACCTAAGATTAGAGAAATAATAGGAGCTACATTTGGACAATATCAAAATTCTAATCGCTGATGACCATGCTGTGGTGCGGGAGGGCACCCGTCAGATTCTAGAGCAGGAACAGGACTTGACGGTGGTTGCTGAAGCTGGCGATGGAGAAGAAGCAGTGCGTCTCGTCGGTGCTCTCAAGCCAGATGTTGCCATAATTGACATTAACATGCCCAAGCTCGACGGTATAGAAGCTACCAAACAGATAAAGCTGCGTTACCCCACTATTGCTGTGCTGATACTTACTGCCTATGACGATGACCAGTTTGTCTTCAGCCTGCTGGAAGCCGGGGCGGCTGGCTACCTGTTAAAAAGTGTTCGAGGTCATGAAGTAGTTGATGCCGTGCGAGCGGTATATGCCGGAGAGTCGGTGCTCCACCCGTTAATTGCTCGCAAGGTGCTAAACCGCTTTGCTACTGTTGCTGGCATACCCCGGGAGCAGAAGCCTCTGGAAATACTCACTGAACGCGAGATAGAGGTCCTCAGACTGGCAAGCCAAGGCTTGAGCAACCAGGATATTGCCAACGAGCTTTATCTCAGCCTGCGCACCGTTCAGGCTCACCTTGGACATATCTTTAACAAGCTACAGGTTAGCTCACGGACTGAAGCTGTAGTACGTGCCCTAAAAGAAGGCTGGATTATCCTCGAGGATATACCCTGAGGATTAGTACTATTGGGATGCTTGAGGTATGGATGCAGTACACCAATCGTTGGTAAACCGGCTGACAAAGGTAATTTGTAGACCAGGTTTCTGGCTTATTCTAGCTTTGGTTGTGCTTATCACATTCCCCCACTATGAGGAAGCTATAGAGCACCCGGCGTTCCTCACTCAGCTAACTGGGAACCTCGGTTTAGACCGACATGCTTTTGAGAGGATTGTCTACCTAGCGCCTGTAGTCTGGGCTGGTTTCCTGTTTGGCTTTAGAGGAGCTTTCATCACTTCATTAACCGTGCTAGCCTGTATGTTACCCCGTGCCATCTTTATCTCAGCAAGCCCCTTGGATGCTATATTTGAAACGAGTGCCGTTTTTATTATTGGCAATATATTAGCTCTTAGCTCCAACGCACTACGTAAGGAGCGGGAACAGCGTACTCAGTTAGAAGTCGCCCATAAGGAACTATTGGAATCTGAGCAGAGATATCGGATTCTGTTTGAGAATGCCCACGATGCTATTTGGGTTCAGGACATGGAGGGGAATATATTAACGGCTAACGAAGCAGCAGCAAGCCTCACAGGATATGACGTGGAAACTCTGGTTCATATGCGCGTGACTGACTTTCTATCCAAGGAAGGGCTAGAGCTTGCCAGAGATATAAGGCGTAGGCTCATCAATAGCGAGGTGATTGGTGAACCTTATGATCAACATTTAATCAGGAAAGACGGAACAGAGGCGCTAATAAGATTGAGCTCAAGTTTAATTCTCGACGATGGTAAGCCGCTAGCGTTTCAGCATATTGCCAGGGATGTTACTGAAGAAAGACGGATGCAAGAGAATCTGCGCTTCTATTTACAGCAGGCTACCAGGGCTCAGGAAGAGGAAAGAAAGCGCATCTCACGGGAGCTTCATGATGACAGCATCCAGGCTCTGGTTGTGCTGTCCCGTCAGTTAGACGCTCTCGCTTCTAACGGTAAGGGGCTGGCAGAGGACAAGCGTGTTCGATTGGAGGAGCTGCGGCAACAGACCAACAACATTATGCAGGGGGTGCGCCGTCTAAGCCAGGACCTGCGGCCAGCAGCATTGGACCGTCTTGGTTTACGGGCAGCGCTGGAATGGCTGGCCTCTGACGTGGCGGAATACTCAGGAATAAAGACCAAGCTCAACGTGCTTGGTAGCGAGCGTCGGCTTCCTGAAGAGGTAGAGCTGGTGCTTTTTCGTATCACGCAGGAAGCGCTGAGAAACGTGTGGCGACACTCTCAAGCAACTGAATCTGAGATTACAGTTGAGTTCAATGAAAGTAAAACAAAGATAACCGTTAGTGATAATGGCAACGGCTTTGACCTTCCACATAGGATAGGAGATTTAGCCAAGGATGGCAAGCTTGGCTTGGCTGGGATGGAGGAACGAGCTCGGCTAATTGGCGGTACTTTAACGGTACACTCTCAACTAGGTACGGGAGCCACCATAACTGTAGAGCTACCGACATAATTGGCTACGGATAAGCTTAAACTGCTTTAATATTTCATATTAGTTTCAGAATATATGAGCTAACAAAAGCTTGAAAAGTATAATTGAGGCTATGCCAATGGTAAGGTAAGCACAGCCAGTTGTAGTAAAACCGGAATCCTCAGCTAATAAAGACGGTATTGTATCGACTGGAGACAGAATTTTCTTATCGAGTTTTACTATTTGTACCTGAATCCTTCGAGCAGCCATTTTGTTGTTACTTGCTTTTGCACCGTACATTGGCTACTGCAAGTGTTTAGAGCCCTATCGCTTAGCTTTGTGGAGCGGGAGATGGGATTCGAACCCACGACCCCCTGCTTGGGAAGCAGATGTTCTGCCACTGAACTACTCCCGCAGAGCTAAATCACACGTGAATTTTACGCTAAAGATAAGGCAAAATCAAGTACGGTCGGAGCTTGTTTTTTCAAAAGGTTGAAATTTCAGAACCAGAACCGAGGGACGTTAGCGTTCTCTTTTAGCGACGGGGAAAGTGCATATTCAATTCTTCTTCACTCATGAGAACGCTGTAAAGATACCTCATCCTTTCTATATATTCTTCGTAGCTCTCTTCAAACTCTTCAGGAAATAGTGTTGCATGAATTTCTCCGATGATTTCATTTGGGAAAATTTTCAATCCACAACCCATTACTTCACCATTCTGATTGCGATGAAAACTGCGTTTTACTATCTCCCAGTAGGGTATAGCATAACCCCTCCGAGGTGTGCACATTCCTGTAGTAATACCTACTACCAAGTCAGCCAACTGTAATGCTGGATTTAAATGTGATTCTGTTGTTAGTAAATTCATGACGATGTTCTTGGGTCTTACGTAGTACGTTCCCTTTTCTAAGAGTTGATAGTAGTTTTGTAGTAGTTCTTTTTCCTCTTTACCACTGCCAGGAAAGTCCGCTATAATAATACCGTTTCTATCTTCGTGCTCCTGAAGAAAGAACTGGAATCTTTCTGTAACGAATTCTATACACTTCCATTTCGCCTCTATAACGCCTTGCTTTAGCTCATCTCTTTGTACTACGGCGACTATCACCTTGCCGTCAAACGACCTCAACAAGTCTAAAATATCCGAGTAAGCTGAAATTCTGTTTTTATCAATTAGGTTTTGTCTTAGCCAACTGGTTTTCGGTGGAGACCATTTTATTTCCACTTCGGCAGGAATACCGTGTGATTCCTTCTTACGCTTAAAGAGAGTGCACAAGGTGTTGATGCTGTCATCACGGAGAATTACTCCACCCACACCCACATACTTTTTATTCAACTGTTCGGTATCATCTACGAATAGGATATTCACATATAAATTATAACACTCTCCTCACGCTGAACAAACAAAAACAGGCTGGAGAATCAATCCAGCCTGATAACTTGCCTCAGTGGGACTCGAACCCACGACCTCCTCTTTCCAACAGAGGTGCTCTATCCTGCTGAGCTATAAGGGTATGTAATACCTATCTTACTCAGGATATTATAACACATTTCCCATTTGCATTCAAGTTTTTACTATGTTCAGCATCACATCGAGCAAATCCATTAGTTATGCTCTATACTACTGCCTTATTTGAGGACTGGAGTATAATTAATAAAGAAAAGGGAAGCACGGCAATATTTATATAATTGTCGCAGCTTCCCTTATTTTAAGAGAGTCTTATTATGGTTATTATTTCTAATCCAGTTTACTCTACAGGTTTATGTTGGAGTATTTGCGCCAGGGTTTGGCTTTGAATGCCTTGTGGTCTTTATCTTTATCTTCGAGAATGTCAAGCGCTCGATTTATCACCTTCCTGGTATCGCTGGGCATTATTACATCATCAATGTAACCCCGTTCGGCTCCGCGATATGGATTCTCGTAGGTTTCATCGTATTCGCTTATTCTCTTGGCTCTTGTTTCATCCGGGTTTTCCGATTCCCTTATCTCCCGGGCAAAGATGACGCTGGCGGCGCTCTCAGCACCAACAATAGTAACCCGGGCTGTCGGCCAGGCAAAGACAAGGTCGGCGCCTATGCCCTTATCCAGCATACCATAGTGAGCGCCGGCGTAGGACTTCCTCAGCATGATTGATATTAGAGGCACGGTAGCATCGGCCCAGGCGAAGAGCAGCTTGGCGCCATGGCGCAGGATGCCTTTCCAGTCCTGGTCAGAACCTATCATATAGCCGGGGCAGTCTCCAAGAGTGACTATCGGGATGTTAAACAGGTCACAGAATCTGGCGAACCTGGCTCCCTTATCGGCAGCATCGATATCAATAATTCCCGATGCCCACATTGGTTGATTAGCCCAGATGCCCACCGGACGACCATTAAAGCGAGCAAAGCCGGTTATTACCGTCCTGGCATTTTGCTTAAGTGTCTCAAAGAAATAGCCATCGTCTGCTATGGCTCTAATCACCTTGTACATATCATACGGCTGAGTTGGTCGGTCGGGGATTATGGTATCTAATTCAGGGATTGTTCTATCGGGGTCGTCCTTAGTCTCAATGCGGGGCGGCTTTTCCATATTGTTAGAGGGCAGTAAGGATAAAAGCTCCTTGGTTTTGTCCAGGGCATCCTTGTCGTCGTCAGCCACTATATGTGTCTGCCCTGATTTAACGGCGTGGGCTTTCCAGCCAGAGAGCTCCTCAAGGGTAATCTTCTCGCCCAGTTGCGTTTCGACAAAGGCAGGACCAGCAATGCCCATAAAGCCGGTATCTTTACACTGGACTAGGAAATCCTGCATTATTGGATGGTAGGCTTGCCCACCAAGGCAGGGACCCATCAACAAGGCTATTTGCGGTATTATACCTGACGCCTGTATCTGAGCCCGGAATAGCTGACCGTAAGCTTCCAGCGTATCCATTCCTTCCTGGAGTCGGGCACCTCCGGAGTCGTTCATACCGACAAGTGGCCACCCCATTTCCTTGGCGAAATCAATGGCTCGGATTTCCTTCAAGCCGTGATATTCACCGAAAGTTCCCGCCATAGCCATATAGTCCTCAGAAAAGGCAACAACAGGTCTGCCATTTACCATACCGTAACCGGTTACCACTCCTTCTGCCGGCACCTCCCTCTTGTCCATACCAAAATGTACGGTGCGGTGCTTGACGAAAATACCTATTTCGCTAAAGGTGCCAGGGTCGAAGAAATACTCTATTCTCTCCCTGGCTGTCCACTGTCCCCCTTTATGGCGCTTTTCAATAGCCTCAGCGCCTCCCATCTCCTTTATTTTCTGCCTTTTCTGCTGGTATTCCTCGATTAGTTCTTTAGTTGTTGCCATTTTGAAAGCCCCCTCTTTTAGATAATCTTTTGTCTATCGTATTTTATACCGTCCCTAAAAATTCAGGACAGCGAATTATTACAACCCCATCTCTTGAGCTACTATCTCTCGGTAGAAATCACCATCGCCAAAGGAAAGCGCCGCTGCTTTACCCCCCCTGGTATAGAACTGCAAGTCATGGTCAATAGTACAACCAACAGCGCCATGTATCTGGTGTGCCAGGGTGATAACCCGCTCAAAAGCCTCACCTATCCACGCTTTCGCTTCAGCCACCTCTTTAGTGCAAGGAAGCCCTTCACTTAGCTTCCAGGCTGCCTGGTAGGTGCTGAACCTTGAACCATCAACATCGGTCGCCATATTGGCACAGTAGTGCTGTATGACCTGAAAGCTACCAATGGGATGGTCATATTGTGTTCTCTCCTTAGCATAATCAACAGTCATATCCAGGGCCTGCTGCATAGCCCCAACCATAGTACAGCATTTAGCCACTGCCGCCTGTTCTATAATCCTTTGCGCTACCCCCCACCCCTGGTCTAGTTTACCTAATATGTTCTCCTTCGGTACTCTAACCTGGTCGAAAACAACCTCGAATAGTTTATCGCCAGCAATAGTTTTCAGAACCGTATGGCTTATGCCTGGACTCTTGGCATCCACTATGAATACGGTAATCCCGTTTTTAGCTTCTGTCTGTTCACTGGTTCTGACCACGCAGAGTAGATAATCAGCGATATGAGCATCCGGAACGAAGAGCTTGGTGCCATTAATAATGTAGGCATCGCCATCGGCAGTTGCTTTAACTGCAATTGAGGCAGCGTCATATTTAGCGCTGGCTTCGGTTAAGGCAAGGGTGAAGATTGCTTCACCGCTGGCTATCTTTGGCAGGTATTCCTGTTTCTGCTCGTCACTGCCGGCATTCAGGATGGGCAAACCACCGAGAACAACTGTAGAGAAGAAAGGACCGGGTAAGCAGGCTCGACCTATTTCCTCCAGTAGCACGGATAGGTCAAGAAAGCTCATTTCGCTACCACCATACTCTTCCGGGAATACCAGTCCCATCCAGCCCAGGTCTACCATTTCTCGCCACAGCTCCGGAGAGTATCCCTTCTCATCCTCTTCCATTTCCCTGACCAGTGTTTTAGGGCACTTGTCAGCCAGGAAATCACGAGCCATTGTCTTTAGCATTTCTTGTTCTTCAGAAAAATTAAAATCCATTATTCGTCTCCTTTAACTGATAAGAGAGAATTTATTAACTACTAGGTAAGCCCAGTCCTCTCGAAGCCACAACATTTCTCAAAACTTCTGAGGTTCCAGCCTGGAGGCTATAACCCGTCGAGGCCAGATACGAGTGGGGAGCCATACCGAAAATGTATGCCCACTTGGATTCAGCCAGTAGTTGCCCGTAAAGCCCCAGTATCTCCATAGAAATTTTAGCGAGGTGTTGCTCAAAGGCGGTGCTATATGCCTTAGCCATGGCTGCTTCGACATTGGGGGCACGACCTTCCTCCATAACCATAACTACTCTATAAGTAAGCAGGCGCCCAATATCAAATTCGACTTGAAGCTGTGCCAGTTTTTGGCGAATTAGTGTCTCCTTAGCCAATGGCTTACCATTCTGTTTGGTCTCATTGACAAATTGAATAATAGCTTCGAAAAGCGGGTAGTTGGCCATGAGTCGCTCTAGCCCGGCTCTCTCATAATCGAGCTGGTTGACCACCTGGTAAAAGCCGCGGTTCTTATCTCCTATCATGCATTTCTTGGGAACCCGCACACCATCAAAGAAGACCTCAGCCCAGGCTGTACTGCCGGTAATATCTATTGTCGGGGTAATGGTAACCCCGGGTAAGCTTGTCTCAAAAATAAATTCGCTGATGCCCCTGTGTTTAGGTACGTTGGGATCTGTCCTGGCTACCAGGTAAATATAATTCATAAACATACCGCAGCTAGTCCACATCTTCTGGCCGTCAATTATGTAGTCATCTCCATCCTCAGTGGCTTTGGTTCGGAGGGATGCCAGGTCAGAGCCAGCCTCAGGCTCACTCAATCCCAGGCCAACATAGGCTTCTCCGGCCATAATTTTAGGCAGTATCTCTCTCTTCTGTTCCTCAGTTCCATAACTAAGAATACCACCCCCTATCTGGCGGTCAGCAAACCAGTGGCAGGCTGCTGGTGCTCCGTAGCGTAGTATCTCTTCGGTAAGGATGAGACGGTCTATATGACTTCGCCCCTGTCCACCATACTCCTTAGGCCAGGTTAAGCCAATCCAGCCTTTCTGGGATACCTTCTTTGTGAACTCCGGTGAGTAACCCTGTATCCAGGCATCACAGCTTGGCTTAAAAGTCCCTTGCCTTATTTCCCCTTCTAGGAAATCCCTGACTTCCTGCCTGAACTTCTCCTGCTCTTCGGTGAACTCAAAATCCATGTCTGTTTCTCCTTTCCTCTAGTCTACCTTATCAGGATTGAAATCTAGAAGGCAATCAAACTCAGTAACTCCTATTTGCTACGGATGTCATTGTTCTTCAAATGCCTGCCAGAGTGTAGAGTAGTAATAATCATGCCACCAATAATCTGGTTCTGAGCTGTTCCTTCTAGTACAGCCAAAATATCATACCAAATTTTGTGTTAAAGATAAAGGGTGGTGAGTGAGATGATTTATCAACCTCACTCCCTCAATTTCTATATAACCCTGTCCCCTTTATCCCCTTCCCCTTGATAAGGGGGAGGGGAGTTTATACAAGAGAGGCGAGGACTCTCTTTAACTCTCATTTACTATTTTCTTCTTTGCAAGGGGGGAAACGACTTTAGAGAGGGGCGAATAAGGGGTACCCCACAAAAACAAAAGTATATAAACTTTTCAAACAATAGCTTTCACAGACAAATTTTATGTGATAGGATATTTATAAGTCCATAGGAGATAATATCCCAAAGTTCGTTCAGCGGGGGAAAGTGGTGGCAAAGCGACGGATTGATAACTTGCTGGTGGAGAGGAGGCTGGTAGAGAGCCGGACCAAAGCCCAGGCTTTGATTATGGCAGGGGAGGTGTTGGTGAATGGGGAGGCTGTTGCCAAGTCAGGAACACTGGTAGCCGAGGAGGCGGCAATTACTTTAATTGAGCCGCCCCCTTTTGTTAGTCGCGGAGGTCTCAAGCTTGATTATGCCCTTGACCAATTCCAGCTTGATGTCTCATCCAAGGTAGTGGCTGATATTGGGGCATCAACCGGTGGCTTTACCGATTGCCTGCTCAAGCGGGGTGTGAGCCGAGTATATGCTATCGATGTCGGCTATGGCCAGTTAGATTATCGCTTGAGACAGGATTCACGGGTAGCAGTTATCGAAAGGGTGAACGCCCGTTACCCCATCACTCTACCTGAGAGAGTGGATTTGGCCACCATAGATGTATCCTTTATCTCAGTAGAGAAGGTGATACCGTCTGTGGCTCAACTGGTGAAAGAGAGTGGCTATTTGTTGGTGCTCATCAAACCCCAGTTTGAAGCCAGAAGGAAGGAAGTAGGCAAAGGAGGAGTAATCAAGCAGCCGGGAGTGCATGCCAGGGTTCTGGGGCGGTTTATAGCCTGGATGATAGAGCATAGATTCAGGTTGAAGGGGCTGATAGCCTCACCCATTCTTGGTGCCTCCGGGAATAGGGAGTTCTTTGCGCTGCTTAAGTTGACATAATATGATTACAATAAACATTGTTCTAGATGAAACGGTGGATGTAGGCCAGGCCTATAAGCTGTATGCTAGGGCAGGGGAACCCAAGCAGATAGTCATAGTTGATGGAGCTGAACACAGGCTCTGCCAGAATGATAGAGCGATAGCTATTGTTATCGACTGGTTGAAATCCCGGTACTCAAATTAGCTTTTTCGTAGTCTCAAAGATTGACCTACACGTAGCCAATGGTTTATAATTTAAATGGATAAAGGTTAGCCGAGGCGTCAAAGAGAGGCAGATTTGCACGAGTGTTGCGCTGTTGCTGGTGTTTATGCTCCTAATGAGGATGTAGCTCGACTTACCTTTTTTGCTTTATTTGCCCTTCAGCATCGTGGTCAAGAAAGTGCCGGTATTGCTACCGCCGATGGCAAAAAGCTACAGCTTCATGCTGATATGGGACTGGTATCCCAGGTGTTCGATGAGGATGCGTTAAGCCAGCTCACTGGTTATATTGCCATCGGTCATAACCGCTATTCCACCCGAGGTTCCAGCCGAACAATTAATACCCAACCCATTATGGTGGGTGAGGGTATAAATTCCATTGCTATAGCCCATAACGGGAATATTGTCAATGCCGAGAACTTGCATCGAGGCCTTACCGACCATGGCTATACTTTTCACACCTCTACAGATACCGAAGTTATCGCCAATTTAATTCTATCTTCTCCAGGGGAAAACTGGGTAGACAAGATAAGATATGCTATGCATAGGCTTAAGGGTGCCTATTCCCTAACTATTTTAGCTAATGACCGCTTGTTTGCAGTGCGTGACCCCCTTGGGGTGCGTCCTCTGTGCCTGGGGGCTATTAATGGGGGATGGATTATAGCTTCAGAGAGTTGTGCCCTTGACCATATCGGGGCTGACTTTGTCCGAGAGATTGAACCGGGCGAGATAGTCTCTATTAGCTCAAATGGTGTCGAAGAGTACCGTGAAGATTCAGACAGGAGAGCCTTGTGTATCTTTGAGTATATTTATTTTGCTCGCCCCGATAGTACCATTCATGAACGGCTACTTTATTCAGCGAGACAGGCTATGGGGGCCGGGTTAGCTGAGGAGCATGCTGTAGATGCTGATATAGTTATGGGGGTGCCTGATTCAGCAACAGCTGCTGGCGTTGGTTACGCTCTCAGGTCCGATATACCTCTGGTGGAGGGGCTAATTAAGAACCGCTATGTAGGGCGTACCTTTATTGAACCTGATCAACGAATCAGAGACCTTGGTGTTAAGCTGAAGTTTAATCCTTTATCCCAGATATTGAACGATAAAAGGGTAGTGGTGGTTGATGATAGCATCGTTCGTGGAACTACTACTCCTCAGGTGGTAAGACTATTAAGAAGAGCCGGTGCTAAAGAAGTACACATGCGTATCTGTGCTCCGCCCATTCGCTTTCCCTGTTTCTTTGGGGTTGATATGGCCACTCGGTGGGAGTTAATTGCTGCTCAGAAAACTATCCCTGAAATTAGAGATTTTATCGGTGCCGATTCACTTGGCTATCTGAGCATCGATGGGTTGATTAAGGCAGTGGCTCTACCCAAAGACATTTTTTGTATGGCTTGCTTCACCGGCGACTATCCAATACCAGTTCAGATTGAAATGGATAAACTGGCACTTGAATCTATAGTATCAAGTCAGCAGTTACCTTTTAACACAAGACAGCGGTAGGCTGAAACTCTTTCCCTTTCATACTGTAACATCATTGGCTGTGATTTTCTTGACACGGTCAGCTAGGTCAAAGTGAACTTTACTTAACAAAGCCTGACCTTTTTTGTGTAAGGGACAGGGAGCAGATTGCTTGCTGTTCGTTATTATTTGGAGTTAAAACTTAGGTGGGGGAAATTGAAAGTAGATTTTACCAAACTGGACAGAGCTTTTACCCCTCGGTGTTTAGTTGTAGTAGGGGAACATGCCAACGGCCTGTGGCTTCGTACTCATACTAAAACTAACTTCAAGGGGAAAGTCTATTCTGTTCAGGTTAATCCCGAGACAGCCAGGGCTATCGAAGCCTCGGGGATAAAAAACTACGCCAGCCTGTTAGATGTCCCGGAGCCTATAGACCTGGTGATTGTATCGGCGCCCCGAGAGGCGGCTCCCAGGATTTTAGAAGACTGCATTCGTAAGGAGGTGGCGGCAGTTCATTTCTTTACCGCAGGCTTTTCTGAGACTGATACTGAGGAAGGGATAAGGCTCGAGCGCTTGATTACTGAAAGAGCGAAGCAGGCGAACCTTCACCTCGTTGGTCCCAACTGCATGGGAATCTACAATCCTGAGATTGGGTTAGGGCAGATAGTGTGGCCATATACTGGCTTTGCTGCCCCGATAGTCTTTATCTCACAAAGCGGTACCCATGCTACTACCTTCGGTCAGCAGGCGTATCTGGCGGGGATAGACATCAACAAAGCGGTGAGCTTCGGCAACGGGATAGTGCTTGATTCCCCCGATTACCTGGAGTACTTTGGACAAGTCCCAGAGATTAAGGTCATTGGTATGTATCTGGAGGGGGTGAAGGATGGAAGACGGTTCCTCAAAGTGTTGAAGGAGGTATCTGCTAAGAAGCCGGTGGTGATATGGAAAGGGGGACGGTCGGAGGAGGGAGAGCGGGCTATTGCTTCGCACACCGGCTCCCTTGCTGTGTCCCAGGCAATATGGAATGCAGCGTTGAGACAGTGTGGTGCAGTAAGGGTAGCCAGCATGGAGGAACTTATTGATACCACGAAGGCTCTCCTATATCTTCCGCCGGTTCGTAGTGATAGGGTGGGTATTGCCGGGGGGTCAGGGGGGCAATCGGTAGCCATTGCCGATGTTTTTGCGGAAGCCGGGCTGAAGGTGCCCCTGCTTACCCGGGAATCATATGATGAGTTGGCCACATTTTTAACTCTGATAGGTGGCGGTTATCGCAATCCTATAGATACTGGCAACCAGAATCGCGGAGAGATAAAACGCATCATGGAGGTTCTTGAGCGAGATGCCAATACAGATAATCTGGTACTGCTGACTGGTGCCCGCTGGGGTATGATTGAAACGCCCAAGAGCGACTTCGATTTACTGAGCAATATTAAAGAGAAATCGGCAAAGCCAGTAATGGCTGTTATCCCCTTCACTACTCCTGAAGAGATGCGAGCAGCAAGAGATGCTACTCGACAATTCCAGGAAAGAGGTATCCCTGCATTTCCCTCGATGGAGCGAGGGGCCTACGCCCTTAGAAATGCTCTCGATTACTACCAACACAAAGACGGGATAGTTTATTAAACCCGTTTTTAATGAACCCCATTCCCCTCTATCCCTCTTCCCCTTAATAAAGAGAAGAGGGAAGTTTTTAATAATAAAGAAGGGCTTCGCCTCTCTTAAACACCCTATCTTCTAAACGGTGTATCGCAGGTTCGAGACCTGTACGACCTACCACATCAATCTAATTTGTAGCTAATCTATAGCTAGATAAAACCACCTGATACTCCAGGTTGTCTTTCTTTTTTAACAAAAGTGACACCCTGATTCATCCAAAATTTTAACTGGTATCACCTCTTCTACTTGTCCGCTGGACAATTCACAAGAAAGGCAGGCAAGTATATGGTAGTAATCAGAAGGAAGAATATTAGATGGGTAGATATTAACATGGCTGATGGACATCCTCGTTGAGCTGGAGGGCAATGATATCGACATCGGCTCCTATGAGGCCAGCAGTAGGCACTTCTGGCTAGATAATCTCAAGTTGCCCAGGCTAAAGCTGGAATACCATCCTTTCAGGTTCAGGGATAATACCAGTTATATCCCCAGCGTCATAGTCCTCTAGGGAAGCAGGTCAGCCCAGGTGAGGATATTCACCGATTACCTGGCAGCTTTAAGAGAGCAGGAGTATCAGGGCTACTGGCATTACCTGCTTGACTTCCGTAATGGCTTGTGGCAGCACCCGATAGACAACTATAAGTCTCACTACGCCTGTCTCACAATAACCAGGTTTAAGGACTAAGGAAAGGAGGTTAAACAAGGGAAACTACTCACGCTTCTGGCGGTGACTGGCTGTAAAACGGTTTTCCATGCGGGGGCAAAACTCTATAGCAACTTCAGTCTTTCCAACAAATCTGACGGGTCTACAAAGTGTTTTGCTAACCAAGCTTTTACATTTAAACTTCCAAATGCTAAGGCAGATAATTCGCTAAAATATAATATGGGCATTGGATGGGAAGCGCTGTCTTTTGGCTGACGCATATCCAAATTGAGCTGACAAATGCCGCAGGCGGTAACAATAGCATCAGCCCCTGCCTCTGCGGCTGCGTGAACAATATTACCTGACAACTTCTCGACAATCTCAGGGGCGGCTATTGATAACGAGCCCCCGCAACAATCCACTTTGTAAGACCAGTCAAGTACTTCCGCATCCAGAGCTTCCATTATTTCATCCATTATCGTTGGATTCTCCGGATCATCAAACCCCGTAATCTCAGGCGGACGAACCAAATAACATCCGTAGTATGTAACAACCTTAAGGCCTTTAAGGGGCTTCTGAACCTTTTCACGAATAGCATCAATCCCCACATCCTGATATAAAACCTCGAGGATATGCTTTGACTTCTGGGATAGTTCTAGATTCATGCCAATGTCTTCTTCTATCTTGGCTTTAAGAGCGGGGTCTTTTTTGAGTTCATATTCAGCAGCCTTATGGCGGAGAGAGCAGGCAGGACAAGGAGCAACTATACCTAGGGACATCCTGTTAGCCAGCGCCAGATTTCGGCTGGGCAAGGCTAATGCCAATTCCTGGTTGATAACGTGACCAGAACTAGCTCCGCAGCAAGTCCAGTTGGGAATTTCTTCTAAATCAATCCCTAAGTATTGTGAGGTTTCTCTAACCGATTCGTCATATTCAATGGATGTGGATGTTGCCGTACACCCAGGATAATATGCATATTTCATTAAATCAACCTCTGTCTAGGTTTCACTTGTTGGAAAGGGCTTTTTTAAAGATCTCCTGAACCTCTTTTTGGGCGTGCCTTTTTATTGAGGGAAGCTTTATCTTACCTTTGCGAAACATTTGTAGAGCCAGACCGACTAATTCGCGCATTTTTTTCAACGAAAGGAAGTCGCCTGTTTTTAGTTCGTAGTTAATCATAAGGCTCGCTTCATCTACCCTCCCCCTCTTTCTGATTTGCTCTACGAATGCCTCATGGAATTTGGATATATTGCTAACGGGGTTTTTAAAGCCTCCCTTAAGAGATTCATTCCGCAGCACATCCATCATACGAACAATATCGATTTCGTTGGGGCAACGAGTGGCACAGGTCTCACAGGAAGCACATAGCCAAATGGCTCTGCTTTGTAGCACCCTTTCTTTTAGCCCTAGCCGAACCATATGAATGATTTGATTAGGGTAATAGTCCATGGCATAAGCCACCGGACAACCATCGCTGCACATAGAACACTGATAACAACGGTCAAGATTTCTAACTTCTGCCCTTATCTTTCGTGAGAATTCAAGGTCACGAAGACGAATCTTCTCAATCGTCGGAGGCTGTGACACTTTCAGCTTTTCCTTTCTTTTTCTTTACTTTCGCTTTCTTCTCTATCTGTTCTTGCAGTTTTTCTTTCTGTTCGTCAGTTAACTCTATAGGACCCAATTTAGCCATGGCATCGGTATAACTATTGACTATTGTAGCGAATTGGGCTCCTTCCGCAGCAGATGCAAATTCTAGCCGTAATCTTTCTGGGTTTATCCCCATCTTTTCCAGGTTCTTTTGGGTAACTGGGACTGTCTTTACTATCTCGTTAACTCCTGAAATATAGTGACAATCTTGCAAATGACACCCCACTATTAAAACAGCATCCATTCCTTTCAAGAAGGCATCATAGATAAATTTGGGATGTATTCGACCGGAGCACATAACTCTTATTGGTCTAATGTTGGAAGCGTACTGTATCCGAGAAACTCCGGCCAGGTCGGCAGCGGGATATCCACACCAATTACAGAGGAAGGCTAATACCTTGGGTTTGAACTCTTCTATAGGTACCGAATAAGCTGCTTCAATTTGGGAGAAGATTTGTTGTTCAGTAAAATGGTTGAGTGATATGGCAGCGGTAGGACATATGGCATTGCAGACACCACATCCTTTACAGGCAGCGGGGATAACCTTCGCTATCTTCCCTTCCTCTGTGTCCTCAAGCTCTATGGCACTGTAGGGACAAACCCTCACACACAGGCCGCATCCTATGCATTCATCCTCATTGACCTCACAAATAGCCCCACTGGCTACGATTGAATCCTGTGAGAGAATGGTAGCTGCGCGTAAAGCTGCCCCGTTAGCCTGATTAATTGTTTCTGGAATGTATTTCGGATAATGAGCCATACCACAAAGAAAAATACCGTCGGTGGCGAAATCGAGGGGTCTTAATTTCATATGTGCTTCCATGAAAAAGCCATCCCCAGTAAGAGGAAGCCTCAACAATTGAGATAACTCCTGATTTCCTTCTGGAATGATGGGCGTGCTTAACACCAGTAAATCTGGGTTAATCTCTCCCTCCATGGCTATAGTCGAATCATAGAAAGTTAACGAAAGGTCTTCTCCTTTAAGGTCAACCTCCGGTTTTCTCTCCGGTTCATACTGGATGAATAATACCCCCTTCTCCCGCGCCTGAAGATAATAGTCTTCTCTAAATCCGTAAGCCCGCATATCCCGATAGAAAACGGTGA
>CAYNFT010000034.1:0-19575 GCA_964396535.1 uncultured Dehalococcoidales bacterium
AAGAAGGCGCGAGGATATTCCGGTAGCAGGGTCAACGCGCCCGTAGCTCTCAACGCCCAGATGAAGGTCGGCAAAATGGAGGATTTTCATATTTATATAACCCCATCCCCCTGAATCCCCCTTCCCCTTGGTAAGGGGAAGGGGGAAGAATTTTTATAAAGAGGGGGTGAAGCCCCTCTTAGACACTATGACCTTTTTCTAGCAGTAGTCCGCTTGCGAGTGGTCTTTTTAGCAGTAGCTTCCTTGGTAGCAGTTTTCCTGCGCGCGGTCTTTTTGGTAGCTTTCTTAGCAGTGGTTCTCTTAGGTGTGGTCTTTCGAGCAGTAGCTTTCTTAGCAGTGGTTCTCTTGGGCGTGGTCTTTCGAGCGGCAGCCTTCCTAGCAGTGGTCTTCTTTGCTATAACCGCTCCCTTAGCAGGATTACCCACTGTAGCCTTCTTCGGCAATCTGTATGCTATCTTTGCCCTAAGTTCCTCTCTTGGTATCTGGTCAACCCTGCTGTGACAATCCGGACATAATACTATTAAATTATGCTCACTGTCGCTACCGCGACTAGCGAACGGGACAATATGATGTATCTCTGGCACTATCCCCTTCCCAATAATGTCCTTTTTACAATATTCGCATTTTCCTCGTGCTACTCTAATTAGGTAATTTTTATCACCTGCTGTTAGGCTTCTTCTCCTTTCAGTTCCCCAAAGGTCAAAAATCATTCTAACCCCCTGTATCCCCCTTCCCCTTAGTAAGGGGAAGGGGGAATTGTTATCGAAGGGAGGTGGAGCCTCTCTTTAACTCTCCCACACATTTAAGAGGGGCGAAGCCCCTCTTAGACTTCTTTCTCCACTTTCCATATCTGACCGCCGGGGGGGAGGGCAAATAAGTCTTCGCCGGCTAGCTTGGCTACCAGGGTTTTCTGAAGTTCGGCTCTGGGTAGTCTGATTTGGTTCATAGTGTCGCGCTCCCGGATAGTGACCTGATTATCTTCAAGCGACTGGAAATCAATGGTAACGCAGAAGGGAGTGCCAATCTCATCCTGGCGCCGGTAGCGGCGTCCGATGCTCTGGGCATCGTCATAGGCTACCATCCAGCACTGGCGCAGTTCGGCATATATATCTTTTGACATCTCCACCAGTGGCTCACGCCGGCTTAGCGGCAATACCGCCACCTTGATGGGGGCAAGGTCGGGGTGGAGGTGGAGTAGCACCCTTATCTCATCCTTATCTGGCTCTTCATCATAAGCATCACAGAGGAAAGCCAGCACCGGGCGGTCTACTCCCGCCGATGGTTCGATTACATAAGGAACAAAACGCTCTTTGGTCTCATCATCAAAGTAGCTCAGCTCCTTGCCGCTGAAACTGGCGTGCTGAGACAGGTCAAAGTTGCCGCGATTGGCAATACCCTCTAACTCAGCCCAGCCCATCGGAAACAGATAGTTAATGTCAACCGTCCTTCGAGAGTAGTGAGATAATTCCTCCTTGCCATGCTCTCGAAATCGCAGGTTCTCTCTTTTAATGCCCAGCTTAACGTACCAGTTGATGCGTTCTTCAAGCCAGTAATTAAACCACTCCTCATCAGTTCCCGGCCTGACAAAATACTCAATCTCCATCTGTTCAAATTCACGACTGCGAAAGATAAAGTTGCCGGTGGTAATCTCGTTGCGGAAGGCTTTGCCTATCTGGGCGATGCCGAAGGGCAGCCTCTTCCTGGTGGTATTAAGCACATTCTGGAAGTTAACGAACATACCCTGCGCCGTCTCAGGACGCAGGTAGACGACGCTGGTATCATCTTCTACTGGTCCCATAAAGGTCTTGAACATCAGGTTAAACATACGGGGCTCGGTAAGTTCACCACCACAGGAAGGGCACTTTTCACTCTCCAGTTCATCTGCCTTCCACCTGAGATGACAATCTTTACATTCGACCAGAGGGTCAGTAAACCCCTCAAGGTGTCCGCTGGCTTCCCAGGTCCTAGGATGCATCAAGATACTGGCATCCAGACCCACTATATCGTCTCGCTCCTGAACTGCGGCTCGCCACCAGGCTTCCTTTACATTCCGCTTCAGCTCTACACCCAGAGGTCCGTAGTCCCAGCAACTCGATAGTCCACCGTAAATTTCGCTGCTGGGGAAAACAAAACCACGCCGTCGAGAGAGGGAGACAATCTTTTCCATATCAACCCTAGCTGGTGTCCCTTCCGTCACTATATCACTCCTTACTAACTCTTTGAACCTGTCTTATAGCCTGGAGAAAAAAGATGCCGATGATAACGCCGCCCACAACCATGACAATCAGAGCAAAAACCCACAAAGACAGGAGATGAATCTGGTATGAATTGTAGCTGAAAATATCTAGCATTGCAAAGCAGAGAATGATTTGGGGCAGAGTAACCATGTTACCCATAAGTAATATGATTCTTTCCGGTTTTATCCCGGTGCTCTCTGGCTGCATAAATCGGGCACCCAGCTTGGCTATCCCCCAGGTAATGGCTCCGGCCAGCAGGGTGAGAAGTAACTGCGGCAACAGTGTCCAGAGAACGATGGCGCTCCGACTTACCAGGTTAGCGGGTGAACCGTCGGATTGGAAGCGATAGGCTACCTCTGCAGGCAGCCGGTGATAAAAAAAAGCAGTAAGAATTACTGATAAGAGGAGAATAACGACAGGTAGTATTATATAGCTCCAGTGGAAGGCTAAAGTTGCCTCCGTGGCGGTTTGTTCAACTGTTTTTTTGTTTTTAATCGCCGACCTCTGCCTCCAGATAAGCCAGATAGCTGCTTCGTATAGAAATTACCAGCTTTGACTTGAGATGTCAAAGGAGGCGGCGGACAACCCAGGCGTGGCCCGGGCTGGCGATCCCTAGCCCGCTGGCAAGCGAAAATTTTTCGCTTGCCTCGTATATTTGCACAGTCTGGCTCAATGTTATTCTGACCACATTCTCTGGTATAATACATTTGATTGACCGATTCGCTCGCATGTAGTCAAGTAAAATAGAAGTCATGCCTAATCAAGGTGAGAGAGATGGAAGAAAATAAAGTACCAGCCGAACTCTTAGCGAAATGGCTAAAACAATACATAGAGACACCAAAAATACAGACAACCATTGGCGGTATCGAGGCTGAGGATGGTAATTCGCAAACCAGTTGCTGGCTCTTATTTAGGAAACCTGATGGTGTAGATGTGCGAGTTCAGCTCGCTGCAAAACCTTCTGAGCCTTATCCTTCTATAGTAGCCAAAATTTTCGAGGGTCGTTCTGATGAATTGAGCCAAGAGGTCGGAAGATGGGTTGATGAACAAACCGGTGGGGCGCCACGAAAACACTCAACAGGAAATACTACTATCCATCCAGTACCTACAGTATTTGAGCATAGCAACAAAACTGATTCGAAGTCCCCTCCCTCGGCGTCGCCGATTGCTGTAAAAAGCGCTCCTACCTTGCCATATCGTCGTATTTCCAAACGCATTCGTATTGTGGCTACAAACGGGCAAAAAACTTCGGATCTATTCTTTATCCGACGTCAGAACGATGACCTATACTACGGTTCTACTCGCGACGCTCAGAAATACTCTTATCATGCTTCTGGCAAACAGCATATGACTGGAAAGCATGGGGTAAAGCGGCAAGAACATATGCACACTCCTTTGTCTATGATTGCTGGGTATCGTCAGTTGATGACTGTTGGGCTTAACATCCATTCAATACTTGACAACACGCCCATTGACAAATGCTACACTGGTAAAAAGTCAGACGCCGTAGTGTACCTTGATACTCGCTCAATTCCTCGTGGAGCCATTGTTAATCTGTCCGTAGGAATACTTGAGGCAGGGCGACTGGATAAGCTTCCTCTTATTGATGACCCCACAATGATGGACAAGCAAGTGGTGCTGTTCACTGAAATGAAACCATGGGTATGTTTACATGTGGCTTGGCCTCCATAAGGACTCCTCTCTTTAACCGTCACTGAGGCAATCACAAAAAACCAGGACACACCAGCGGGCTTATTGGTATTCGTCAAACCTCTTGTATTCTAATATCTTCGGCGTTTTACGCTCATTTTGGGGGCTTGAGATGTCAAAGGCAGCATGCTAATATAACGGGTGGAGTTTAACTACCGATGAATAATAGACAATCACCCCTGAGAAATACCAGCCTGCTTCTGCCGTTATTTATCCGCGGCAAGGTGCGTGACACCTATGAACTGGGCAACCAGCTGCTCATCGTCGCCACCGACCGTATATCCACGTTCGATATAGTTCTGCCCAGCGGCATTCCCGATAAGGGTCGAGTGCTCAATCAGCTCTCCGCCTTCTGGTTTGAAAAGACCAGTAATCTAGCCCCCAACCATCTGGTAGAAGTAGTTGATGATGTTTACGATATTGATACATATCTGCCTGCCACCGGAAGTCATTTCTTCTTCCCCTCATTCCTGGAGGGACGGTCTATGATTGTTAAGAAGGCTGAGCGCATCGCCATTGAGTGGGTGGTACGCGGCTATCTTTCAGGCTCAGCCTGGGCAGAATATCAGCAGTCGGGTACCGTTTCCGGGCTCCCCATGCCCAGGGGTCTACTGGAGAGCCAGGAATTGCCCGAGACCCTGTTTACCCCCACCACCAAGGCAGAAACCGGCCACGACCAGCCTCTGACCATGGACGAGGTAAAGGAAATGGTAGGCGAAGCCTTAACTGAAGAAATGAAGGAAAAGAGCCTGGCTGTCTATAGCTACGCTCGTGAGTACGCCCGGAACAGAGGCATCATCATCGCCGACACCAAGATGGAGTTTGGACTGGACAACGGCAAGCTCATCCTGATTGACGAGTTGCTGACGCCGGACTCATCTCGCTTCTGGGATGCCGAGCAGTATAAGGTCGGCCAGTCCCAGCCCAGCTACGACAAGCAACCAGTTCGCGACTGGCTCGTTGAAGCAGGCTGGAACAAGGAACCCCCTGCCCCCACCCTGCCCCCGGAGGTAATCGAGGCAACTACTAATAGATACCGGGAGGCTTACGAAAAGCTGACGGGCAGGAAACTGGGGTAGGTCTTAGTAAGCAGTATGAGAGAAAGGAGTGTCAGTCGTATTTTTTGTCCGGTGGCTATTGCTAATACCTCCAATTTGGGGCTAACAATTGCTTGGCGGTGGGGAGCTGTCCGCCATTAAGAGGATAAAAATCCTCCGTCAACAGGTATTAACGCTCCGTGAACATAACTGGACAGGTCGCTGGCTAGAACCAGAGCGATGCGGGCAACTTCATCCGGCTGCCCGCCCCTGCCCAGGGGCAATCTCAAGCTGAACTCCAACCCCGATTTAAGCAGACCGACTTTAAACCTGGCAATTTCTTTGGCTACTGCCTTTGTTCCAGGAGTTACTATTCCGCCAGGGATAATCGCATTTATTCTAAAACCATATTTACCATAGTCTTTGGCTAAACCTCTGGTTAGCGCAATAACCCCTGCCTTGCTAATGCTATAGTGAACCAGGTCTTTTTCAAAAGGCAGGATGGCTTCAATAGAACCAACATTTATGATTACTCCTCCCCGCCTCATTCTTCTCTTTATCATCTGGTGGCACATCCATAAAGCCGAGTTTAAATTAATATCCATCACTTTCCTGAGAAAAACATCATCTAACTCAACGAATTTCTTAAAGGGGTATATACCAGCGTTATTTACCAGTATGTCCGGCTCTTCTCCCTCTAAAGTCTCCCACAGTGAATCTACCTCCTCTTTTTGGGAAAGGTCCACCGTGTGATAACCTGCTTCCGTCCCCAGTTGTGAACACTCTCTTCTCACCCGTCTCAAACCATCTTTGTTTACATCTACAAGTTCCAGAGCAGCACCTGCTTCAGCAAATCTAAAGGCCATTGCCCGGCCAATGCCAACAGCAGCTCCAGTGATTAGAGCTTTCTTACCTTTTAATGAAACAAGTTCAGATAAAGGTTTCAGGTTTTTATTCACGGGTTTTCTCCGCGAACTTACCGTTTACTGTTAAATTTTCAGATTACCTTTCTAATAAATCCTTAGTGCTGGGGAGTTCCCCCGCAATCCTCTCGTCAATTCTGGTTGCCATATCCAGTGCCCTGCCCAGGGCTTTGAATAATGCTTCCGCCCTGTGATGGTCGTTGGTGCCATAAACAATTCGGGCATGGAGGTTAAGCCTGGCTTCAAGGGCAAGAGACTCAAGGAAGTGGCGGATAAGGTCAGTGGGAAATCCAAACATATCATTATCGTTAAAGGACAACTCTAATACGGTATATCCCCGCCCGCTAATGTCCACCGCCACCATAGCCAGGGCATCATCCATGGGCACGGTAGCATCAGCCATTCGGACGATACCCTGCTTCTCCCCCAGAGCCTGACTAAGAGCTTTGCCCAGACAGATAGCAACATCCTCTGCCAGGTGGTGCTGGTCGTCCCCGGTTGCTGAAATCTTCAGGTCAAATCTGCCATGCTGAGCCACCTGCGACAGGAAATGGTCAAGCATCTTAATCCCGGTGTTTATCTCCCACCTGCCACTACCATCAACATTAAGCTCCAGGCTGATATTGGTTTCTTTAGTCTCCCGATTGACATTAGCTGTTCTTTCGCCCATTATAGCTTCTCCACCTTTTGATTGTGGGATAGCGCAGTTTCCTGCTCCATTACTTTCTCCCTATCTCCAGTTTAGCACATTTTGGATTGTTCATTTAACCTCTCCCCCTTTATCCCCCTCTCCTTTTTAAGGAGAGGGGGATAAAGGGGGAGAGGTTTCTAATTTATTTCTCGCAACACCTTAATTAGAGCGTCGGTGTGCTCTGGCTTGCCTACGCTGATGCGGATGCAATTTCGCAGGCGCGGCTCCTCAAAGTAGCGAACCAGTATACCCTTCGCCTGTAATTTTTGCCTGAGTTCTCTCGCTTCGCCCTTCTGTACAGAACAAAGTATAAAATTTGCCTGCGAGGGGAAAGGTTTTAGCCACTCTATCCTTTTCAACTCCTCAAAAAGCCTGCCCCTCTCAGCAATTATCGTCTCTACCGTGCTCATCAAATAATCTATATCCTTCAGTGACTCCTGCACAGCAACCAGAGCAGCTACGTTTACATTATACGGTATCTTGATTTTAAGCAGATAATCAGCAATCCTGGGAGGGAAAAGACCATAGCCAACCCTCAAACCGGCCAGCCCCGCCCACTTGCTAAAGGTTCGCAGCACCATCAGGTTCTCATAACTACCGAGCAGAGGGACCACCGTTTGCCGGCTGAACTCGTAGTATGCCTCGTCAACCACCACCGGTAATCCGGTATCCAGTATCTCCAATATATCCGGCTGGGGTGTAATCGTCCCTGTAGGGCTATTCGGATTAACCAGAAATATTATTTTTGTCTTTTTACTTATGGCGGCTTTAACGGCACCCAAATCTACGGCAAAATTTTCATCCCTCGGTACCTCAACCAGAGTGCCGCCGCATAGCTCAGTGCTGAACCGGTATATACCAAAGGTAGGAACACAATTTATCACCTCATCACCCTGACTAAGAAACAGACGTAAAAGGAGGTCAATTAGCTGATTGCTACCGCTACCCGCCACGATATGACTGGCATCAATACCGGAATATCCCTCCAGCAACTTCCTGAGCACTGACTGGCTATCATCGGGATATATATTGAGGTCAGGATAAGCTGCCAGCGCCTGGTTTACCCTCGGCGAGCAACCGTATAGATTCTCATTAGCATCAAGCTTGATAATGTTCTCTAGCGGCACTTCAACTTTCCCCTCCAATGTCTCCGGGGATGTACGGGCAGAATAGCCACCAAAACTAGCCAAGTCAGGCCGTATTAATCTCTCTATTCCTTCTTTTTCAGACACTCACTTTCACCTTTGAACTGAAGCCATACACTGGCACATTTTAGCACTGATTTATGTTAAAGGACAATCTAGCTTGTTGAGGAATGGAGTCAATCGAAACAAACTCATTCCTATGGGTGATTGACAGAACCCTTGACAATTATTGTATAATCTGGCAGAGTTAACTGCAATGAGATGTTTGAATGTAAGGATAAAGATGGCATTGCAGTAGTATGTTCTGATGATACATGGTATAATCATATTGTAGCTGAACATCCCGAGATGAAAGGATGTGAAGCATATGTTAAAGCAGCAATTGAAAAACCATATCAAATTTACCAAGACGGAAGAAACCCTCGCGTACGAAATATTTACAGGCCGTTCATTCTCCCTCAACCATATAATCAATATTACCTCAGGGTGGCAATTAAATACCGCCAAAGAATGTTTAGAGGTGGCCTCAGAGGCTATGTTAGCACAGCCTTTCCTTGTCTGAACAAAAGGAAGGGGGATATTTTGCTATGGCAAGAAACGTAGAGCAAGAGCATATTGAAATAGACTTTGGTACTCTTAAGAACGTAATTAATTTCGTTCCCATATACCACGATGATGAGGATACTTTGTTCCTTCGACCTGAAGAGCCTAGACCAGCAGTATCTTTTGATTGGGATGGGGACATTTGGCTTAGGATTGCCCCTAGCAATGGGGAGATTGTGGGATTTGAAATAGATGACTTTGAATCCATTTTTCTGAAAAAGTACCCCGAACTTGCAAACGCCTGGAAAGAAGTAAAACCCTTATGCCATCGAAAGAAAAAAACCAGCCCTGAAGAAACGTACTGGGACGCTTTTCTCATGATAATAATGGAATTTTTACAGACACTTGTCAGAGAAAAGCCTCAACAAATAAGGTTCGCAGTCTGATATTGTCTTGAAAGCAACATTAGCTAACACAATTCCTTGGCGATTCTGAAAAGCCAAAGCCATGGCCTGTGTAACTATCATCGGACTCAAGGGATAAACCGTAACCTTCCGCGATACTAAAGCAAAGAGAGAGAACCTAGAAACCGGTAGGCCAGTTGGCTAGCCTGTGCTCACCGATACCGTTACCCCTGTTTCCCCTGAGTATATCCAGAGCCTCGGCAATAAATTTCCTGGTATCCCTGGGGTCAATTATCTCAAGGGGGCTTATACCGGCTCCTCCCCAGGGGGTGCTCTCTACCGCCCATTCTTCTAACAGTCGCTTCCTTTCAGCCTCAGAATCTTGAGCTTCAGCCATTCTACGACCATGAACTACTTCAATCCCTATTTCCGGCTCTACAAAGCTAATTGAAGCTGTCGGCCAGGCAGCAATAATGTCCTGTTGTCCGCCACACATACACCGCCAGCCTATCCCGTAGGCTTTACGCACCAGGATGTGAATTTTTGGAACTGTGGCCAGCTCTTCTGCCTCTATTAAAACTACTATCTTGGTTGGTATCTTTTGTCTCTCAGATTCTATACCCGGATACATACCAGGAATATCAGCAAGAAAAATAAGGGGAATGTTAAACGAATCACAAAGGCAGATAAAACTAATTGCCTTATCAATAGCCGGAACATCAGGTGCTCCTGCATGGTACATTGGGTTATTGGCTATGATACCTACAACTTTACCTCCAATCCTGGCAAGGCAAGTGACCATAGCTTTAGCAAATTCTGCTTTCACGGGGAAATAACTCCCATCGTCCACGATTACCTTAATCAAACGGTACATGTCGTAACCTCGATTTAGCTGAAGGGGAACTATTTTTTCAACGTCGTCCAACCTTCTATATGGGTCATCCTGTGCAGGAACATATGGCGGTTCTTCACCATTATGTGAAGGCATATAGCTCAAAAATCTTCTTATAGTTGCCAGGCATTCCTCATCATTCTCAGCAAAAGCATCAGCCTGGCCGGTTACATTGGCATGGAGTTCCCAGCCGCATAGTTGCTGGGGAGTTATCCTCTCCCCAATTGCCTTTTCAATAATCCTTGGTCCCGCAGCCCCCATCGCTGCCCCTTTTACCATCACCACAAAATCAGCCCGAGCGGCGTACCAGCTTGGCATACCAAAGCACTCACCCATAATGGCTTCTACTCTGGGAGTCCGACGGGGAAGTTGAAACCAGTATTCTGAAGGTCCTCCCCACCTACACGTTCCTGCAGCCAATCCGGTCGAACCCATTCTATCAGGCAGCCTTATACCACCGGCACAATCACCTAACCCTACTACAGGATATCCCTTCTCAGTAGCCATGCGATGCAGACTCATAAATTTCTGGATGCCTGTACGGCCAGTACTGCCACCAAGTACAGTGCGGTCATCAGCATCGACAGCCACTTTCCTGCCATCAATAACGCCAATTCCACATATCTTACCATCAGCAGGAGTCGCCTCTTCCATTCCTGGAACATCCGAATGATTAAGTATCCCCACCTCCCAAAAACTGTTGGGGTCTAACAGCTTATCTACCCTCTCTCGAGCAGTGAGTCGGCCACGGTCATGCTGCGCCTTCACTTCTTTCTCACCGCCCATTTGTTTTACTTTTTCACGACGCAGGTACAGTTCATTAATTGCTTCCTCCCTTCCCATGGCTTCCTCCTTTGTTATCTATGATTAATATTTTAACCTAGTCCGGTGTTTCCAGTCGTTTCTCTATGGCACGGGCATGAGCCTCAAGCCCCTCAGCTTCAGCAAGAGTTTTTGCAGTCTGCCCCAACTTCTTTAAGCCAGCTTTATCTACATTAACCACATTGGTAAGTTTGACAAAATCGCTCACATTAAGCGGCGAGCTAAACCGCGCCGTCCCTCCGGTGGGTAACACATGGCTTGGGCCGGCAACGTAATCGCCCAGCACCACCGTCCCATTTCTACCGACAACTATACACCCGGCGTTAGATATCCGGTCAACATATGAGTCCGCCTTGTCTACCATCAGGCAGAGGTGCTCCGGGGCATAGAGGTTAGCCAGTTCTATAGCTTCGTCCATACCAGCCACTACCGCTACAATTCCCCTGTTCTCTAACGATTCGGTAGCAATAGACTGGTGCGACAAATTCTTAAGCTGCTTCTCAACTTCCCGAATAACCTTATCCGCTAAATCCCGCGAAGTAGTCACCAGTACCGCCGAAGCTAATATATGTTCTGCCTGGGCTAGAAGGTCGGCAGCGCAGTATTCTGGGTTAGCTGTTTCATCAGCGATGATTAGTACCTCAGACGGCCCGTAGAGCCCATCAATTCCAACCACTCCATAGAGCAGTTTCTTGGCCAGGAGAACATAAATATTGCCCGGACCGCAGACCTTGTCAACGCTGGGAATGGACTCGGTGCCAAAGGCTAAAGCAGCAATCGCCTGAGCACCGCCAACAGAAAAAATGCGGTCAACCCCGGCAATATCAGCAGCAACCAAAGTTACCGGAGAAACGCCTCCCTCTGACCCTGGCGGCGTAACCAGGATAACCTCTTTGACCCCGGCAACCTTAGCCGGGATAACCGTCATCAGCAGCGATGAAGGGAGCGGGGCGGTAAAACCGGGAGTATGGACGCCGACCCGACTCAGAGGATGTATCCGCCAACCCAGACCTTCCTTAACACCCTCCTGTAAGAGGCTATCCTTCTGCCTCACATGGAAAGCGCGAATTCGCTCGGCAGCCAGTTTCAGGACTGATAGAAGCTCAGAATCCACCTCACGGTAAGCATCGGTTACCTGTTTTTTACCTACCTCCAGTGAGGACAGCTCTACACCATCGAACTTTGCGGTATACTCGAAGAGGGCGACATCCCCTCTGCGACGCACTTCATCGATAATCTGTCCGACCGCTTGCTCGCGGTCATCAGTTTCAAGCGTCTCCTGTGCTGGCCCTTGTCTTGACAGGACTAATTTCGCTGACTGAAAGCCCTCAATGATTCTCAATTTACACGTCCTCTAGCACGATTCCTTTATGTGATTTAACCCCATCCCCTTTATCCCCTTCCCCTTGTTAAGGGGAAGGGGATATTTTTATAAGAGGGACTTCGCCCCTCTAACTCTCCTTTTAATATCTCTCCTCAAGTCGACTGGGGGGTTGTACGAGGGACCTCGTCCCTCTTTGACTCCCTACCACTACTTAGGCTTTGCCCCTCTCAGACATCCCTTCGACCTGCCCCACTATTCCACAGCGGCTCGCAGGGTTTCAGTAATAGACTTTATTCTATCACCCTTGTTAGAACTGGAGATGCTATCCTTATTGCCAATAAGGCGAGCTGTCGATTCAAAAAGGGTGTCAATAATCCTGAGGTTATGCCTGGCTATGGTTCGACCTGTCTCGGTATTTTCAATTAACAGGTCAGCGTCCTCAGGTAAAAAGGCTTCGCTGGCTCCCCAGGTAGGAATCACCTTATACCCACCAAGGTGGTTATCCCTGGCACACTTATCAGCTATATTTACATACTCTGAGGCCACTCTGATGGGCATCGAGTGCTCATCATAAAGCTGCTTCAAGCCCTGAACATCTTCTACCGCTAATTCCTTACTTACCACCGCCACTATTCTCACCCAACCAAGTTTGAGGTCCAGAAGCTCAGAAACCGGACTGGACGGAAATTGATAAAGATGCTCCATAAGCCAGTCTTCACCGGTAATAGCCAGGTCAAAATTACCGTTAGCCACCTGCAATGGCATATCCTGAGGTCTAATCACCTTAATGGTGACCCCGGTCAGGCTGGTAGAGGGTCGGCGATTACCTGTTGTTAATGGATAATCATCAACCACAATACCAGCCTTAATCAATAGCTGAGAGGTCGGTTGTTGCTGATGTCCGTCGGGTAAAGCCAGCCGGATTGTACTCTCGTCCGCTTCCTGAACAGGGTATTGGCCGGATACCTCCTGTGTTTCTACTGGAGCTGCCGGTGAATCGTGCTCCATAGCAGGCAGCTCAATATCTAGGGAAGCCAGCAGCTCGCTGAGGTCTTCCCTTTCCCAGCTACTCTTGTTAACGATAAGATAGGCACTAAAATCGAGGATATTGCTTACCGACACCAGGTCATGATTAAAAATTTCCTCATCTGTACGCCCGGCGATCAACGCCAGTTCAGCACTTTCCGGTGGGTAAGCCTCAGCGGCTCCCCACAGGGGGAAGATACTAAATCGCCTCAGGCGATTTTTCAAGGCAAGGGACTCGACCAGATTTGGGTATTCGCTGACAAGGCGCATGACGTCCTTCTTTGCCTGCATTTCCTCTATGGTAGATACTGCCTCAGACCTGCTGGCGACCACATACAGGGCACCCTCGCCATACCCCAGATTTCTCAGCTTGACCAGAGCTGAACTGGGGTATTTGACTAATAATTCTTCCACCCAGTCCAGTCCGCAAATTCCCAAATCGTAGTTCCCCACAGCAACCTGAATAGGGATATCCTTCTCATGGAACATCTTGGCTAAAAGATTGGGGAACTTCCGAGATGTAAGACGGTAAGAGCGTGCCCCCTCAGTATATCCACCCAGCCCCCAATCCGCTCTCTGGAGCAGGGCAGACGTCTCGGCTAAAAGGCGGCCTTTAGGCAAAGCTATTTTTAGATTGTTTATCTACCTCACCCCCCCTGATTTCTATAACCCTATCCCCTTTATCCCCTTCCCCTTAAAAAGAGGAAGGGGAATTCTTATGTAAGAGGGGCTTCGCCCCTCTTTGACTCCTTTTTTAACTCTTACATTGGAGCCCATTCTTCCTCATCATTGTAATTAAAGGACTTTCGAAAGCCACACGCATTCCAAATAGCATCAAAACAAGGTTTCAGAACATCGGCCGCTTTAACATCATAATTTTCTACGAAAACTTCTGGTAATTGCATAATGTCTCTGTCAATTGTCTGAACTTCGTAATTGGAAATCTCGATTTATCAACAGCCATTGAATAGCCTTTGACACTAAGCAGAGTTAAGAAGATGTACATCGGTGGTTCAGCAGTTAACGCGCTAAGTATATTAAGATAGCTCTTAAATGAGTTAATCAATTCCTGTTCGTAAACTCTGCTAGGTATCGTAAATCCACACTCGTTTGGTTCCAGCATCGACCCGTCTATTGCTTCAATGATTCCATTTCTGAAAAGTTGAACATATGAATAAACTTTTTTATCTTGGTCTCGACCATAAGTTAAAAATCCATCTAAGTTGTACCTGTGATTCCATCCACTACAATGAATCGGTGGCATTATTGCTGGCCGAGAAGCTATTTTACCTATGTCATAGCTCTGAGCAGGATTGAATGAAATAATAGGTATTAGATGAAGAACTATCTTGGCAGTCTCATAGAAAGGCACGGGAGTTTCATTAGCAAATATCTTTGATATTCTGTCTATTCTAAAATTACGAATTCTTTCTGTAACTGTTTCTGATAAGTTAAAAGCAACCCGTAATTCCCCAACATCCAAAGGGTATTTTCCATTTGAGCTTCTTGAATAAAACTTATCGTGCCCTTTGAAAGTCACACGGTGAGGACTAATCCAGCTTTTAGAAACTCTGATTACCAAAACAACTTTCGAATTGTCAAGAGGAATTGGAGGAGAAATAGTTACCGACGGTAATCTTGGTTGTATTCCAGTCCTAATCATGTTATCCAGTCTTAGTATTACTTGGTTTGGGTTTTCAATATCCAGACCGTCTAGTGATTTTGGAGTTCCTGTTTGTCTATCTTCGACTATTCCATATATTAAGTCTCCGCCACTAGCATTTGCGAGCGAAGAAACATCTGCAAGAAATTCCTCCTTCTCTTTATCTGAATTTCCCGGCAACACCTGTTTATACTCTATCGTTTTACGTTCTGATACCTCATTATCTATTAAAGCCTGTAAAACTTCTTTAGTAATTTCATCAATATTATTTGGTATCATCTTTACTCCCTTACTTCCCCTCTCCTTAAAAGCAGATGAAGATTTGTAGTTGTTGAAGGGGCTTTTATCGCAGTAATTTTAAAACCTCTTTCGTGGTTTGCGCGTCAAATTTTTGCTGGCTGGTTTGGTCGGTCAGCACAAAAAGAGGTGCTTTACCCCGGACATTGAGCAGCCATTTTAAGTTGGCCGGCTCCTGACCACCGAGGTCTACCTCAGCCGCATAGCCGGCTTCATGGAGGTAATCAGCCAGGCTAAAGACTTCCTTCAGTACACCTTCTCCAGGCTCAGCTTTAATCAGGATTCTTTGAGCCGAAGTTTGAGCCAGAGATTCCGTCTTTACCAGGTTCATCAGGCGGTCAAGGTAAAGGGCAAAACCTGAGGCTGGAATATCCCTACCACCCATTAAAGGAATAAGGGCATCATATCTTCCCCCACCACCCACGTGTTCCCCACCAGCCAGGAGCTGGAACATCACCCCGGTATAGTATTCAAAACCCCTCCCCGAAGTTATATCAATCTGGTAGTCGATACCCACCTCCTCAAGAAGGTCAACAACATTTACAAAATTATTAAGAGAAGGCTCGAGCTCAGGTAAATCCTGATTAAACAGTGCCTTCAGGTTTTTCAGGAAACCAGACGACTTCCCTTTCAGTTCCAGTAAAGGAGTCAAAATCCTGCTCATCTCTGGCCTTTCTGATTTTATCTTAGCCAGCACTTCTTCATCCCCATCCAGTATCTGGTCAAATATCCTGGCCTGTTCTCCGGGGCTCAGACCAAACTTTGCCAGTAACGCCCTTATTAAGTCGGCATGTGACAGCCTCAACTCGACGCCTTTAAGTCCCAGTTTTTTCAAAACCCCAGAAGCCAGTAGTATTAATTCTACATCGGCTGTAGTTGAGCCAGCCCCGATGAGTTCAGCGCCGCACTGCCACTTTTCTCTCGTCTCTTTTCCCGTCTCCTCAAAGATAAACACATTGGTCACGTAAAAGAGCTTGGCCAGCCCTTTTCCTTCCATATCATCAATGTAAAGCCGGGCAATGGGGATGGTCCCATCAGGCCTCAATACCACCCTCTCCCCACTCCACCCATCCCAATCAAGGAAGGAATACACCTTGCCCAACCGGCTGGGAGTAAGTGTCCCGGTTGAGGTGAACAGGTGTAGATACTCCAGGGTTGGTGTTCTAACCTCTTCATAGCCCCACTTAAGACAGCAGTCACGAAATACCCCCTCAATGAGGCGGAATCTCCTCATATCCTCAGGAGACAGGTCTTGAGTTCCCTTGCACCTCTGTACTCTCATGATGACACCTTTACAAATAGCGGATAAAGTTTACAATACTTTGCCTAGCTATTCAACATTGCGCATTGACAGTTGCAATCGGACTATAACCACTATACAATAATACTTATGAGCAGGCTTCCAAAAAGGTTGATTATGCTAAAGCTTCTGCGCATCACAGTATTTCTGGGTTTCTTAATTACTGGCTCTATCGCAGCTAAGGCTCAGGCGGCGACGCCGACTGTTGAAATCCTAACTGTTGATGGCACCATTGTGCCGGTAATTGCTGATTACATTGACCGCGGTATTAGCCAGGCTGAAGATAACAACGCCACTGTTTGCATCATTGAGTTAAATACGCCCGGAGGACTAATGGACACAACGGAGGAAATAGTCCAGAGGATTCTGAATGCAGATGTCCCCGTAGTTGTTTATGTCTCTCCAAAAGGCGCTTGGGCGGCTTCAGCAGGAACCTTTATTACTTTGTCCGCTCATATTGCCGCGATGACACCGGGGACGACTATTGGCGCAGCCCATCCGGTGAGTGCTGGTGGTGAGGAGATACCAGAGGACCAGATGAAGAAGATAACCGAGTTCTCCGCCAAGTGGATGAAGACCATTGCCGAGGAGCGTAATCGCAATATCGAGGAGGCCCAGCTCGCCGTCACAGAAAGCAAATCCTTCACCGATGTCGACGCGCTCAATGTTAATCTTATTGATCTTCGAGCTGATAACTTAGCCAACCTTCTTTCTCAAATCAATGGCCTTAAGGTCACTTTAGCTAATGGCCTGGAGGTCACCATCGACACCACCGGCTACGAAGTGACTCGAAACGAAATGAGCTTTATTGAACGCTTTTTGCACGCTATCAGCGACCCTAACATTGCCTATATTTTACTTAGCGTTGGCACCATAGGCATTATCGCCGAGGTTTATAACCCGGGAGCATTCTTCCCCGGCATTATCGGTGCCATCAGCCTGCTAATGGCCTTCTACTCTCTAGGTGTTCTCGACGCTAACCTGGGAGGCATATTGCTAATCTTGCTTGCCTTCGGTCTATTTATCGCTGAGGTGTTTACTACCACCTTTGGCATACTTACCGCCGGGGGGATAACAGCACTTATTCTTGGCTCCTTATTACTATTCCCCGCGAGAGGCCCATTGTTTGAAGTAAGCCCGTGGCTGATTGCCACGGTAGTAATTATAATTGTCGCTCTCTTTACCTTTGTTATTACTCGGGTAATCCGGGCACATCGCCGTCAGGCATCTACAGGCTGGGAAGAGCTGATAGGAAAGCCAGCCAAAGTTCAGATAGCCCTAGCCCCCGAGGGTATGGTTTTATTCAGGGGTGAGCGCTGGAAAGCAATATCAGAAGAGGGCACCGTAGAACCCGGGGAGGAAGTGATTATAAACAGGGTCGAGAACTTAAAACTATACGTAAATAAGAAAGAATAGGGCAGGTAAAAAAATGGATTTATTTACCGGTGGTTTCACAATAGACCCGTGGCTGGTTGTCGTAGTGATAATCTGTATCATTGCTTTCCTTGCCGTCACAGTCATCTGGGGAATTCGAGCACACCGCCTCCAGGTAGCTGTCGGCAGGGAAGACCTGATAGGCAAACCTGCCGAGGTCAAGGAAGCCCTGGAACCTAAAGGAATAGTCTTTGTTGAGGGTGAACGGTGGTCAGCAATATCAGAGGTAGGCCGGGTGGAACCCGGGGAGGAGGTGATTATAACCAAGGTCGATGGCTTAAAACTATATGTAACTAGGAAAAAATAAAGGAGGTAGACAAATGACCGGAGTTGTTATCGGAATAGTTGTATTTGTCGTGATTATCATACTCTCAATGGCAGTCAAGATTGTCCCTGAGTATGAACGAGGAGTTCTTTTCCGCCTGGGGCGGCTGGTAGGACAGAGAGGTCCCGGCCTCTTTGTCATCATTCCCTTCGTTGACCGGATGGTGAAGGCTGACCTGCGGGTAATAACCATGGACGTGCCGTCACAGGAGGTAATCACCAAGGACAATGTCACCGTGAGGGTAAATGCGGTGGTGTTCTTCAGGGTGGTTAACCCTCAGGACGCTGTGGTTAAGGTTCTGGACCACGTCAGGGCTACATCACAGATATCACAGACAACACTGCGAAATGTGCTGGGACAATCAGAGCTTGACGAGCTGCTGACGCAGAGGGAGATGCTTAACCAGAGACTAACGCAGATAATCGACGAGCACACTGACCCGTGGGGAGTGAAGGTCAGCACTGTAGAGATTAAGGAAGTCGAGCTTCCGGAACAGATGAAGCGGATGATGTCAGCCCAGGCTGAGGCCGAAAGGGAGAGACGAGCCAAAATTATCCATGCCGATGGTGAGTTTCAGGCCTCAGAAAAGCTGGCTGAAGCCGGTGCCGTTATTGGCAGGGAGCCAACCACGCTACAGCTCCGCTACCTGCAAACACTGACTGAGATAGCTTCGGAGAAAAGTAGCACCCTCATCTTCCCCCTGCCGATTGACCTTTTCACTGCATTTCTGAACCGTGGTAAGAGCACTGAGGAGAAGAAATAACCAATAGCATAATCACGGTTATTGATAAATGGTGGTTGAAAGGGTTTTACCCTTTCAACCACCATAACCTAGTCACGCAGGGTAATATCACCAGCCACAATCCTGGTCAGGCTGCCATCCGGGCCGCGCAGCAGAAGACTGCCATCCCTAGCTGCTGATTCGGCTACTCCTTCATAGATAGTTTCGCCTGCCGTTACCCGGACTTTTTTACCCAGCGTCACTAAGCGATCCCGCCACTCCTCGTAAATAGACTCGCCAGCCGACAAAGCCAGGTATAACCTTTCTACCTCAATAAACAGGTGCCGGATTACGCTTAAGCGTGATACCTCTCTTCCCATTTCATGGGAAAGACTGGTGGCAATCGGTTGAATCTCAGGAAAATCTGCAAGCCTGAGGTTAACATTCGTCCCGATACCGATAATGGTGTAGTTCACTGTGTTTCCCTGCACATCACTTTCAATTAGAATCCCGCACACCTTCTTATCATTGATGAGAACATCATTAGGCCACTTAATCCGTGACTTTAAGCCGGTGACTGCCTCTATACTATGAACCACAGCCAGTGAAGTCAGCATAATCAGGGAAGATAGGCAGGACAGGCTAGGGTAGAGAATTATAGAAAGGGCAATGTTGCCCCTGGGCGTCAGCCAGGCACGCTTTAAGCGTCCCCTCCCCCCGGTCTGTTCATCGGCAATGATAACCGTTCCTTCGGCTGCCCCCTGCTGTGCCTGCTGCTTTGCCACCTCGTTTGTTGAGGTTACGCTGGGATAGTAAACAACCCTCTGCCCGACAAACCGGGTTTCCAAGCCATTTGTTATAACATCAGCAGATAAACTATCTTCCACCATATATAACCCAAAGGTAAGTAGACGCTTAAAATATAGCATAAACAGTAAGAGTTAGAGAATGTCTATCAACCCTAAGGATTGCTACATTGTAAAAATACGCAGGATGCAATAAAATTACCTTAAGGCTCTGGAGGGATCGCATAGTGGCCTAGTGCGGGCGCCTGCTAAGTGCTTACCCTGGGTAACCGGGG
>CAYNFT010000035.1:0-19213 GCA_964396535.1 uncultured Dehalococcoidales bacterium
GGGAGGAAGAAGTAACAGTAACAGAAGAAGAGGTGGAGGAAGAGGTGGTGGAGGAGGAAGAGGGACTGCTGCCTCCAGAAGTGCCAAAATATGGGGGAATCCTCTACAGGTCAAGAACAACAGACCCGATGGGCTTCGATGAAGCTTACGTAGTCCATCCAAATGTTGCTAACGCTTTTCTCACTAATGACGAATTAATGAGAGAAGACTGGACAAAGGGGCCAGTGGGCACCGACGAAACTAGCTGGCTGCACGGTTTTGTTGGCCGTATCGAGCTGGAGACTGGCTCCCTTGCTGAAAGCTGGGAGCTGCCCGATGATACGACCATCATCTATCATATCCGCCCAGGGTGTTACTGGCACGATAAGGCACCGGTAAACGGGAGGGAGTTTACCGCCGAAGATGCGGCTTATAGCTTAGAGCGGAATTTCATGACTCCCACAGCCTATCTTTACGGCGCTTATACAAGGGATGGGTACAACCCGACATCCTTTACGGCACTTGACAAGTACACACTTGAAGTCAAGGCTCCACAGTTGCAAGGGTTGATGGTACTGGTATGCGGTGAATTTCAGTGGATGTGGCCGAAAGAGATGATAGAACTACACGGCGACATGAAAGACTGGAAGAATTCCTGCGGAACAGGGCCATTTATGCTGACAGATTATGTTGTTAGCAGTTCGATGGTCTACGAAAGGAACCCCAACTGGTGGCATTACGACCCCCTGCACCCGGAGAACCAGCTGCCCTATATAGATGGCATTAAAGATATGATTATACCTGACACATCCAGCCGACTGGCGGCGCTGCGAACAGGCAAGGTTGATGAATATCTGGCCGTTTCCTGGGAAAACGCAGCGCAGTTAATGGAGCAGCGCCCCGAGTTAGAGTATGTAGAAGATTACGGGGTACAGTCCATAGCCTTCAGGATAGACAAGCCGGAGCTGCCTTTCCAGGACGTCAATGTGCGGCGGGCACTGGCGCTGGCGGTAAACCGAGAGGAGCTAGTAGAGGAATATTATGGTGGTAAAGGCATCATATACTGCTATCCCTACCTGCCCCTTCCGGACTACGCGCCGTATTACGTCCCGTTTGAGGAGCTGTCTGACCTGGCCAAGGAGGCGTATGCCTATGACCCTGAAAAGGCAAGGCAACTTCTGGCTGATGCCGGGTACCCCACTGGCTTTAAGACCCAAATTGTTTGCACTTCGACCAGTGTGGACTTCCTGTCAATAATTAGAGAGTATTTCCTCGATATCGGTGTTGACATGGAGATTCAACAGCTGGAAGCTGGTACGTTCACCAGTCTTTCCAGGGGTAGAAAGCACGAGGAAGGAATCATAAGGCACAGTATGATGACTGCGTTCCCCTTCAGGCTGCTTGAGTGGCGTATAGAGAGTTTCGACAACCATGCCTACTTCGATAGCGAGCGTATCAGGACGTCCTACGAAATAATCAGTGCTAACGTTGGCATTGACGATACTGTGGTTGCCCGAGAGCTGAAGGGGCTGGTCCCGTACATGCTCGAGCAGTTCATCCAGGTATGGTGCTGCGCTTATCCGATATACAACATGTGGTGGCCCTGGGTGCAGAATTACCATGGTGAAAACACTATGGGTTACTTTAACCCTAGTCATTACCCTCACTACATCTGGCTAGACCCAGCGCTGAAGGAATCCATGGGATACTAAGCCTGGCATCTCTTAAAGGCAGTAAATAGAAAAGGGGGCTGGAGGATTTGAGCTCTCCAGCCCCCTTTCTTCTTAACTGGACAAAGAGCACTACTATCGCTGGCTAAGAAGGCATCAGACACATCATAGCCCCAGCCTATCACCCCCAGACCAAGGGCAGGATAAAGAGATATCAGCGTACTATCAGGGGAGAAATCGGGCTGATATCCTACGAGATGCCAAGCTCTGAGGGGCTAGGTAATGTTACCCCTTATGATGTCTATATCGGGAAGCACCCAGAGGTATTACAGCGAAGGAAAGAGGTGAAAAGCAGGACATTAGAAGCAGGAAGGGATTATAATAAAGCCATCAGAGAGCAGGGTAGTGGCCTCTGAAGCGTCCATTAATTAAAAGGCCTAAACTGTCCCGCTCTCGCTGACTACTTACACCCTATAAAATTGAATTTTAAAAACTAATGATATAATACAGAGGAGGCAATCTAAAAAATGGTCATCTGGAGCGTTTCAGGGGGAGTTTCGCTGCTCTTTATTACGTTATTAGTGATAATCATACTTGCAGAGCGTAGAAGGATTGATAGAGGAATAATAGTATCGAGTAACTATCTCAAACTCATAATTACGGGAATTACAACAGTATTAGTGAGTATTGGCGGAATGGTAGCATTGTTTTTTTTAGAAATACCATTTTACATTGGGATGCCTCTTCTTGGAATGGGAGTAGTTTACATGGGTGTTGGTTTGATTTATCGGAAAGAATGGATGAAATGGACTAAATCATATATTGAGTCACAAAGGAAACAGGTTGACGGATAGCGTAGGCAATGCAACATGAACCCAGCATGGTATTCGCCTTTTGACTATCAAGCATATCACTCTAATAATGTGTTATACTTGGTGCTGTTATTATCCGAATCCTTCACTACAAGTTCGGCTTTAGAGGCTTCGGATAGACTGCTAAAGTACGGAAGCGAAAGAGAAAATAGAAGGTATGCTCAGTCCATATCGAGCCCTGGATTTGACTGACGAGAAAGGTCTTCTATGTGGTAAGATTCTGGCTGATCTCGGCGCTGAGGTAATTCAGGTTGAAAAGCCGGAGGGGAATCCTGCCAGGAGTATTCCCCCCTTTTTTAAAGATACGGCCGACCCCGAGAGGAGCCTCTTCTGGCTTGCTTTCAGTGCTGGCAAAAGAAGTATAACCCTTAATCTGGATACCCGGACTGGCAAAGATTTATTTAAGAGACTCGCCAGGACAGCCGATTTCATTATCGAGTCATTCCCCGCTGGATATCTGGAAGGAACTGGTCTGGGTTACGAATTATTGACCAGAACAAATCCACGCCTCATTATGGCATCCATTACAGCATTCGGTCAGACGGGTCCATACAAAGAATACAAAGCCGGTGACCTTGTAGCTTCGGCTATGGGTGGGATGGTCTACTGTACTGGAGAGATGGACCGCGCTCCACTACGAATAAGCACGGACCAGGCTTATGCTCAGGCGAGTGTTCACGCCGCTGTAGGGCTCTTACTTGCCCTCCATAACCGTGCAATCACAGGACAGGGGCAACATGTGGATGTCTCGATGCAAGCAAGCATAACCCGAACCCTGCACACTCAGTTGCCGTATTGGGAATATAGTAACCACATTGTGCAAAGGTCTGGGATAAAGCGGTTCCGAGGAGGAGTCTCGACGCAGGAAATCTGGCCCTGCAAAGACGGTTTCATATCGTGGATGTTCTTCGGGGGTGCAGTCGGCACGCAACAGATGCGAATCATGGTGGAATGGATAGAAAGTAAGGGTATGGCTGGCAGCCTTAGCGTTGAAATAAAGGATTGGGCAGCCCTGGACCTGACCAAGGTATCCCCGGAGAAAATAGAGTCATGGGAGAAAATTATAGGCGACTTCTTCCTTGCTCATACCAAAGAAGAGCTTTATGAAGAGGCTCTGGAAAAACGCATACCACTCACACCATTGCATGACATGTCAGATGTTGTCGGAGATGAGCAGCTCGCTGCCAGAAACTTCTGGGCTGATGTTGACCACCCCGAGCTGGGAACCAGCATCCGCTACCCGGGCTCTCTCTTTCTAACCACCGAAGAGGATTGTGTGCCCGGAGTAAGGCGACGGGCACCTTTTATCGGTGAACATAATAAGGAAATTTACGTCGGAGAATTAGGTCTCAGTGAAGATGAATTTAATTCCTTAAAAAGAGAAGGCGTTATATAGGCAGCTTAAAATGGAAAGAATGGCACTGGAAGGAATAAAGATTGTTGATTTCAGCTGGGCATTTGCTGGACCCTTTATCGCAGCATATCTGGGTGATTATGGAGCAGAAGTAGTCAAGGTGGAGAGCCATTCTCGCCTTGATATAACAAGAGTGACGGCACCATATAAAGATGGAGTTACGGGCATCAATCGTTCAGGCTGCTTTCTCGTCGCTAACAACAGCAAGTACAGCATAACTTTAAACTTAAAGCATCCCCGTGCCTCTGATATTATTAACAAACTCATAACCTGGGCAGACATCGTTGTTGAAAACTTCGGGTCAGGAGTTATGGAGAGGCTGGGATTGGGCTATGATAAACTCAAAAAGATAAAGCCTGACATTATCATGCTGAGCGCAACTATTCAGGGTCAGACCGGGCCACGCTCGACGTTTGTTGGCTATGGCTGGAATACGGTAGCGCTAACTGGCATTGGTAATCTTACCGGCTGGCCAGACCGCTCTCCAGTGGGCACGCTTCAAGCCTACCCCGATAGCGTCGTACCCTGGTTTGCTATTGTGGCTATCCTGGCAGCTTTAGATTATCGCCGCAGGACAGGCAGAGGGCAATACATTGATATCAGCCAGTATGAGACCACCTGCCATTTTCTGGCGCCGCTTATCCTGGACTATGTAGCTAATAACAGAGTGGCAATGCGAGCTGGAAACGAATGCGCCTATGCTGCGCCACACGGGGTATATCGTTGCCGGGGCGATGATAGATGGTGCGCCATCAGTATCTTTACTGAAAAGGAGTGGGAGGCTTTTCGTCGGGTTCTGGGCTCTCCAGACTGGACAATTGAAGATAGGTTTGCTTCCCTTCACGGAAGAAAGGAAAACGAGGAGGAGCTTAACAGGCTGGTAGAGCAGTGGACCGTCAACTTAACACCTGAAGAAGTTATGACACTCATGCAACAGGCTGGTGTGCCAGCCGGAGTTGTGAAAACAAATGAGGAAATGTTTGAAGACCCTCAGTTAACACACCGGGATTACTTCCAGCGTGTGGAGCATCTTGAAATTGGACAATGCTATCAACAGGCATGGCCCATCAGGCTGTCAGAAAGCCCAATCGAAATCCGTCCCGCACCCTGTCTGGGTGAGCATAACGAATATGTGTTTACCAGAATACTGGGGCTGTCTGACCAGGAGTTTGTCGATTATCTTAACGACGGTGTCTTTGAGTAAGCTCATGCTCTGCTCTGCATCAGCTCGCATAGCAGGTCTACTGCTTGTTCGGCAAAAAGTTCGTCATTGATATGAGCATCCAGCTCAACGACTCTGACAGAAGGTTTAAGGTTTTGCTTCAGTACATTAACGAAAGCCGCGTCTGCCTCCGGGTCATAAAGAGCCTTGCCCTCCCTGTTCCCGGGTGAAAACCCCTTATTTGGTATCAAAACTACTGTTGGACCAAGAGCCCTGTTCAGCTTATCAGCCAGGGTTTTGCCTATTGCCGCCATCTCGTCTTTGGTTGCCCTAATTATGGCAACCTCAGGAGTGTGCCAGTATACCTTGCGTTTCCTTACTTCCTCAGGAATCTTTTCCGGTGGGCTAAAGGCAATGAAATCCAGACACCCCGGAGCAATCACCTGAGGAATGCCTTTCCTGCCCGCTGTTTCTAATCTCGCTGGACCAGCATCATAATACCCGCCGTACAAATGGTCTGTTAGCTCATGGGTCACGAGGTCAAGCACGCCATCCATCAAGCCCTGCTCAATTGTTTCCTCCATCGCCTGACCGCCAGTCCCTACGGTATGGAAAGCTACTACCTCAAAACCCCTGTCTTCCAGAATTTTCTGAGCTGAAAAGGCAGCACGGTTTATCCCTCCCATGGTACTCATGGCAATTGCGGTCTTATCGGAGACCTCGATTCCCGGGTCCGCAGCTACTGCTCCCATAATTGCCCCAGCTGCGTAAGCCAGCAGTCTTTTTGTCATCCGATTCAAGCCGGCAATGTCGGTAACCGCATGAATAATAGTTATGTCTTTGGTGCCTACGTACGGTCGCATATCCCCTGAAGCGATGGTGCTGACCATGACCTTGGGTATACCAAACGGTAATGCCCTCATAGCTGCCGTGCCGATAGCAGTACCCCGTGAGCCGCCCAAACACATTATCCCGTCCAGCCTACCGGAATCGTAAAGCTTCTGAGCTATCCTGGAGGCTCCTTCCATCATAACCTGGATTTCTTTGCTTTCATCTGTGCGGTCAACCACATCCTGAATTTCCAGCCCGGCAGCCCGGGCAACTTCCTCACGGGAAATGTCCGGCTTAAACTGGGGGACACCACGCGTTCCAGCATCTACTGTAATAACATCGAAGCCTCCACGCTGTATCACGTCTTTAACGTAAGCGTACTCTTTTCCTTTACTATCCAAGCGTCCAACCAGTACTATCGTTTTTTTCAATTTCCCCATAGTAAGACTCTCCAGTCAATCCATAAATTACCACTCTCTCGAACGGCTGTCAAAATGGTGATAGATTATTTATCAACCCCATCCCCCTTTATTCCCCTCTCCTTCAAAGGAGAGGGGGGAAGTTTTTAATAAGAGGGGCTCCGTCCCTCTTCAACGCCCTATTTATGAGAGAGGGTTTACCCCTCTAACTCTCCTCTTAATATCTATCTCCTTCTAAAGAACAGGGGGAAGACACTTTAGGAAAAGGCGAAGCCCCTCTTAAACCCCAAAAAGTAAGAGAGTCAAAGAGAGGCTTCGCCTCTCTTAAAACATTATTCCCCCCTTCCCTTGAAAAGGGAAGGGGGTTAGGGGGATAGGTTACTAAAAGACCTCAAAGATATTGATTGAAGAATAGGGTAGGAGTACAATCGAGTAAAACCACAAGCGATGGATAAATGAGTTCATTTGCTCAAGCACCTTGAGCACGAGAGCCAGAGGGTTCTGAAAGGGGGCATGTCCTTGGAGAAAATTATTCTGTGTATAGGTACGCTCGATTCAAAAGGACCTGAACTTCAATACGTAAAACAACTGATAGAACAAAAGAGGGGCTACAGAGCCTTAGTTATGGATACTGGTAGCCTGGAGAAAGCCCACTTTACCGCCGACATCACCGCTGAGGAAGTCGCTAAGGCAGCCGGTAGCACAATACAGGAAGTCAGGGAACTTGAAGAGGCTGGCCCAGCAGCAAAGATTATGACAATTGGAGCAGTAAAGATAGCTAAAGATTTGTATAATTCAGGAAAATTTCACGGGGTTATTTCCATAGGTGGTGGAACGGGGTCAGGAGTAGCTTCGGCTGTGATGAGGGAGCTTCCAATAGGCGTACCTAAGTTTATGCTTTCCTCCCAGAAGATTGTACAGGCAGGTATTAGAAACTATGTAGGAACCAAGGATATAGTCGTAATGCCCTCGGTAGCTGATATAGCCGGATTGAATAGCCTGACAAAGGACGCCCTGAATAAGGCAGTTGGCGCTATCACAGGCATGATGGAAACAGCAGAGATAGAGGTATCCGAAAAACCCCTTGTATTCATGACTATGACAGGTCTGTCCACTGGCTGTGGGCTTAAGGTTAAATCGTTCCTTGAAGATAAAGGATTTGAGGTAGCCGTATTTCACGCCATTGGCGTCGGGGGTCAGACCTTTGAAGAACTGGTTAGAAGCTATCCGGTAAGGGGCGTCATTGAATTGGGATTAAACGAAATCGGGAATGAGCTTTTTGGCGGCTTAGCTTCGGCTGGCCCAAACCGTCTGGAAGCTGCGGGCGAGAAGGGAATCCCGCAAATTATCACCCCCGGTTGTGTCGACATTATAAACTTCCTTGCTCCGGAGACATTACCTGAACGATATAAGGATAGAACTCTCTGCTACCATAACCCACAGGCGACCTTACCAAGATTAAATGCCGAGGAATTAAGATTGGTAGGCGAGACGATGGGCAAAAAACTAAACCTTGCCACCGGATGCGTGAGAGTTCTAATTCCTGCTCGTGGTTTTTCTTCCCTCGACTACCAAGGGAGCATTTTTTATGACCCTGTAGCTGACAAAGCTTTTATCGATTCTTTGAAAAGTTCGCTGAAGGAAGCTATCGAGGTGAAGGAAATTGATGCCCATATAAATGATGATGAATTTGCTGAACTAGTGGCAAATGAATTTCTGGATATCATCAGAGCATAATCCTACTGATAATCCACCATACAGCGAGCTTGACAACAATGGAGCAGTTAGCTAAAGTGTCCATTGATTAGTTGTGCCATTAACACTGACGACGCACACCTAACCAACCCGTATGGTTGATGTGCTTTATTGATTTTGTGCCTCAAATGTACCGCACATTCCAGCTCAATTTTAATTCAATTTAGAATTCAAAAACCACTGGACGGCAATAAAGACAACTATCTTGATAAATGGTGAGATAAGAACCGGGATAAAGCATCGGGGATAAGTTAAAAAAATAAGGGGATTCTTTGATGAGCATTCCGCTACAGGAGTATAAGCGACGCTATGAGGCTATTCGGGAACTGATGAAAAAAGACGGATTGGACAGCCTTCTTATCATCGGGCTGGCTGACGATTTTAATCGCGGCAATATACGCTATATCACCGGGTCGGGAAGGGGGGGATGCTGCATTTTCCCGCTAGAAGGCAACCCTGTCTTCCTCACAAGCCCGGGACCGTCAAATTCACCCAAGCTTCGCCTGACGGTGGGGGCTCTTGACCTGCTTGAGTTGAGAGAAACGGCTAACACCACCGAACAGGCTATCAAAGAGCTATCTCACTTTGATAAAGGCAATAAGGTCGGCATCGTGGGCATGGCATGCATCTCGGTGCCGATGTATCTGGCGGTGAAAGAGAGATTCGGTGACCGTATGGTGGACAGGGCGGATATACTAGAACCGCTACGGGAAGTTAAAAGTCCTGAGGAAATTGAAAAAATGCGGCAGGCGGCGGCGATTGCGGATAAAGTATACACCCGCCTCCGGGAGATAATCCGGCCAGGTCTCAGTGAATTTGAAATCTACGGAGAGGTGAAAAAAATCAATTATCAAATGGGCTGCGAGTATTCTTTCGACCTGATAGATGCCGCCGGGGCCACAATGAATATGTCATTCTTTCCGACCATAGACAGACTGGAGGCTAACGGTACATTATTCATGGAAATTACACCCTCCTACGAAGGCTACTATGCACAGCTACCGCTGACGCTACCGGTGGGTAATTATCCTCCTCATGTCCAGCAGATGGTGAGCACCTGGAACCATGCTGATAAAGCTGCCCAGAAGATTCTGCGCCCGGGGACAAAAGTTTCTGACATCTACCACCTGCTGGTAGATACCGTCCGCGAGAGTGGATTCATATCCCCTTACCGTCCCGGTCATTCGATTGGTCTGGATGCTCTTGACTTCTGGTCTATCACCGAATCGAATACCAAGATACTTAAATCAGGCATGACACTGGCCATACATCCGAGCGTTATGCAGGAGATTGGCGGTGATGCCTGTGGCATGGGTTACACATATTTAATCACAGATACAGGAGCCGAGAGACTTAGCAAAATTGACCTGGCTAAAGAACTGATTGGGGAATAGCCGTAACACATGGCGCCCTATCCTCAACAACCAATATTCATCATCGGCGCCGCTTGTCAGATGTTGCTATATAAGTCTGGTCTCGTTGCCTTTGCTAATACTATGCCTTAATTACTAATGGAGGTTAGCTCTGATGAGTCCTGAAAGGGAAAATAAAAATCTTGAGGCTGAGCTGGTTATTGTCGGCGGCGGCGGCGCTGGTCTGGCGGCAGCGGTAGCCGCGGCAGAGAAGGGCGCCACCAGTGTAATAGTACTGGAGAAGCGGGGTAGCCTGGGGGGTAATACAGCTCGCGCTACCGGTCTTTTTGCCTGCGAAAGCCCTGTTCAAGCACGGGAGAAGATTGTTGCCGATAAAGATGAGCTTTTCAAAAGAGCTATGGATTGGGCGCGCTGGAGCAGAGTTAACCCCAGGATTCTCCGCGCTTTCTTGAACAAATCAGGAGATACAATTCGATGGCTGGAAGAGAAGGGATTAGAATTTGACGTCATTGCTTTTTTCCCTAATCAGAACCCGCGTGTTGAGCACGTTGCCAAGGGTAAAGGGGCACAGGTAACCCGGGTATTAGCTGATAAATGCAGAGATTCGGGAGTGCAGTTGATTCTTCGTAGCAGAGGCAAGAAAATATTACGTGGAGCCAGAGGCAATGTAACCGGAGTTATAGCGATGAAGAAAGAAGAGTTCGAAATAACGGCCCGGAGCGTTATCATTACCACTGGTGGTTTTGGTGGTAATAAAAAATTGCTTAAGAAGTATTGTCCGCTGTATTACGATGGTATGCCTTTGCGCGGGTTTCCTTTAACAGGAGACGGGCTATTAATGGCTGCTGAAGCAGGAGCTGCTATCGACGACCTCGCCACATTACTGAAGGAGGGACCCAGAATTGACCCGAATTCGTGGCCTTTACGTGGGCTTGAGAGGGAGCCCTGCACGCTCTGGGTAAACAAGAGAGGGGAACGATTCGTCGATGAAGCTACCGGTTCTCATCCCTTTGAGGGCGTGAACGCGATACTTCGACAACCGGAGAAGGTTTGCTACACCCTCGTGGATACCACAATAAGGCAAAAAATGGAGGAAAAGATACCCGGGCTAAAAGGTGCCCTGCAGATAGAGGCTGATAAAGACAGGGTGAAAATATCTGATTCCTGGAATGAAATTGCTCGCTGGATAGGAGCTGACCCCGGAGTACTTAAAGATACAGTAGATGAATATAACGCTTGCTGCGAACACGGATATGATAGGATTTTTGCCAAGGACCGGAGATATCTATTACCGTTACGCAGTGCTCCTTACTATGCTATCAGAGGACTGCCGCATTTCCTTGATACACTGGGAGGAATCAAGATAAATGAGCATATGGAGGTTCTGGATAATCAAGATAAACCTATTCCAGGACTGTATGCCGCCGGTGTAACTACCAGTGGCTGGGAGTCAGAAACCTATTGTAGTGACCTCAGCGGCAGCGCCTTCGGCTATGCAATCAATTCAGGCCGCATCGCCGGAGAAAATGCGGCCAAATTTGCTCTAGAGCAGTAAGAAGGAGAGGGGGGAAAATAGAAAGAGGGGGCTTCGCCCCTCTCAAACACCCCAGAAAGTAAGAAAAGCCAAAAACTCCCCAAAAGCTAGGGAAAGTCAAAGAGAGGCAGAGCCTCTCTTAAAACATTATGCCCCCTTCCCTTTATAAGGGAAGGGGGTCAGGGGGATGGGTTACTAAATGACCTCCATTACCTGTACTTGCTAAAATAATGGAAATCTAGTAACGTACAAGCCATCAGCCGGAATATTTAGTAGGGGGTACAGGTGCATGCAACATAAAGAAGGTAATTTCAAAGGGTACAGGGATTTAAATATCTATTACCAGTGCTGGTTACCGGAAGGAAGTACCAAGGCAGTATTGCTGGTGGCGCATGGCTTTGCCGAGCACAGCGGACGCTATGGAAACGTGGTAAATCACTTTGTTCCCAAAGGCTATCCTGTCTATGCACTTGACCATCGAGGGCATGGCAGGTCTGATGGTGAACGCGTCCAGGTTGAAGAATTCTCTGATTACATTAAAGACCTGAAAACCTTTTTCGATATAGTGCGCAAAGAAAATCCTGATGACAAGATATTCCTTATCGGTCACAGCATGGGCTCCGCAATTAGTCTGATCTATACTGCCGAGTACCAGCAGGAACTGGCCGGACTGATAACCTCAGGCGGTGGTATGGCAAGATCCGGCGAACCGCCACCAGAACCAAGACCATCTAACGAGCCTCTTCCTACTTCAATGCTAAGCCGGGACCCGGCTGTTATCGAAGCCTACGTCAATGACCCGCTGGTCTATCGTGGCCCTATGCCACAACGGTCGGCGATGGCAGGTATGAGGAGTAAATTGCCCGAGCTGGTGCCGCAGATAAAACTACCCGTCTTGATAATGGCAGGGAACGGCGGCACTGACGGCGCGCGAAGCCAGGTGCTGTATGAATTCATCGGCTCAAAAGATAAGACGCTCAAGCTCTACGAAGGCTTACTACACGAGATTTTTAACGAGCCGGAGCACCCACAGGTCCTGGGTGACCTGGAGGCATGGTTGGAAGCTCACCTTTAATCTAAGCGCCGGGCTATGTTTTTCATTCTCCAAAAAAGGCTTTATCCAAGTCTCCAGTATTGGAGTACCCCCTGCTTTCCCAGAAACCCCGGTAGTTAATGTCGTCAGATAATTCGATTCCTATTATCCATTTTATCCATTTATATCCCCATTTGCTCTCGGCTACCAGTTGAAATGGAAATCCTCTTTCCTTTGGAATGGTAATTTCGTTCATCATGTTTGCCATAAGTATATCATTGTCCATTATGTAATCAAGAGGAAGAGAGGTTTTATATCCATCGTAGGCATGGAAAATAACCACCTTCGCCTCGGGCAAGGCTTTCGCCTTTTCCAGTAAATCCCGGACCAGCAAACCTTCCCAAAGAATGTTTACACTCCATCCTTCTACACAGTCGAGTGTTACTATCTTTTTATAATGATTGTGGCCCTCAAGAACCTCATTGTAGGTATAGCTCATTGGATTCTCGACAAGACCAGTTATCCCAAGCTGATAAGTTTCTATATCTATATATTGGGGACCGCTTATGGAATTCTCTCTAAAATCATTTACTGATGAGAGTTTCTCACCTTCATATTCCCTAATCTCCACAGGTTCCAGTTCTTCTGTTTGACCCATATTACTATCTCCTCCACAGCCATTTATGGTCATCAAAAGCGGTAAGACAAAAAATAAAATGACAGCACATGCAATAAATTTTTTCATGATGAGTTCTTTTTCATGAATATCGGTCATCTCACTCCCCTGAGAAATGCTTCTTCAGCTGATTCATCTGTTACTGCCTGGCTAAAGAAACTCATCTAGTAACCGTTCTACTCGTCTGGGCTCAATCTTTTGCCTCACTAGTGGCCCTTTACTTAAGGCTGGCAATTGCCCCTCAAAGGTGACACGCTCTTGCCTGTAGATAACCCCGAGGGGTATTCGGTCTCCCCACTCTTGGGCTCTGGCAAAGGCTGTCAGCCTGTCACTTGTGTCGTAGTCGGATTCCTCTTCAAGCTTGTACACTCTCTCCCGGTACCAGCTGTAAGTATTCTGATGGTTAAACGACACGCAGGGTTGTAAAATATCAATCAGAGCGAAGCCCTTATGAGTAATACCTGCCTTTATCACACCGCTAAGATGCTCCACATCTCCGGCGAAACTTCTGGCAGCAAAGCTAGCACCGACAGCTATTGCTAAGGCGATTGGGTTTACCGGTGCTGGTGCGCCGTGAGGAGTAGTCTTGGTAACAAAGCCCGCATCACTTGTAGGGGATGCCTGCCCTTTAGTGAGTCCGTATACTTGATTATTATGCACCAGATAGGTGATATCATGGTTACGGCGCATGGCGTGAATAAAATGGTTTCCACCTTCTCCGTAGGCGTCTCCGTCACCGCTCACCGCGATAACCGTAAGCTCCGGATTGACTATCCTGGCGCCAATAGCAGGAGGAACCGGCCTGCCATGAAGCGAGTTGAACACATTGCATCTGATATAGTGGGGGAGTTTGCCCGCCTGCCCGATGCCAGAGACCATGAGCACCTGGTGAGGCTTAATGCCAAGCTCAACCAGCGCTTTTTTAACTGCGTTTAAAATACCAAAATTGCCACAGCCTGGACACCAGGCACTGGCAAGTCCAGCATAATCAGCTATTGTTACCATGCTAGCAGCCCTCCTTTCTTACTTCTCGCACGATGTAGGCAGGTGTAAAGGGACGTCCATCATATTTGAGAATTTTACCGCTAACTTTCCTACCGGTCTCCATCTGGATTAGACGAGCGAGCTGACCTGTAGCATTATTCTCAATTACGTAGCTGTGCTGGGCATCGTTTAAGGCCTTTGCTACTTCGTCAGCAGGGAAGGGCCAGAGTTCCTTCAAATGGAGCAAGTTGACGCTAGCACCTTCCTTTCGCAAAATGTCTACAGCCTCACGAATGGCACCATAGCTGCTGCCCCAGCCAATCAGTAGAGTGTCCGCTTTCTTGGGGCCATGCAATTCAGGAGATGCTATCTCCTTTCTAAGGCTGAACAACTTTCTCATCCGTTTCTGCATCATCCGAGTCCTGGTCTCAGCATCCTCGATAAGGTGCCCTTCTTCATCATGCTCATCAGAATCGGTTATTACCAGCATTCCTTCCTGTCCGGGAAAGGCTCTTGGTGAAATGCCTGATTTAGTTATTCTGTGTCTCTTATATTCCGACTTGCCGGCTTGCTCTTCTGAAAAGAGCGAGCCTCTGTCAATAATGACTTTAGATAGGTCAAACTTCTCAACCGTGCCATAGGAGCTGGCCAGATGCTGGTCAGTTAGCAATATGACCAGCAGTTGATACTTTTCTGCCAGATTGAAGGCTTTGACGGTTAGCCAGAAGCAATCCTCGACAGTGGCCGGGGCAAGGACTGCCCGGGGGAACTCTCCATGGGCAGCATGAAGGATAAATTGAAGGTCGCCCTGCTCTGTCCTGGTGGGCAAACCTATAGCTGGACCGGGACGCTGTGCATCCACCACCACTATCGGTGTCTCGGTCATCCCCGCCAGTCCCAGACCTTCTACCATAAGGCAGAAACCACTCCCGGAGGTAGCAGTCATTGCTCTGACACCAGCATAGCCGGCTCCAATTATCATATTTATGGCTGCTATCTCATCCTCCGGCTGCACCACTACCAATCCGAACTCATCGGCTTTAGATGCCATATACTCCATAATAGATGTAGCCGGCGTCATTGGATAGGCTGCAACGAATTTGCAACCAGAGGCTATAGCACCTAGAGCTATGGCCTCATTCCCGGTGAGCAGCATTCTTTTTACATTACCAACGGCACTGAGATGAGAGCCAAAATCTCCTTTGAAATTCTCCTGAGCATATTCATATCCCGCTTTAGCCGCCTTGATGTTACCCTCACCAATCGCACCAGTTCCAAAATGCTGCCGCAAAACCTGCTCTAATATCTGCAAATCATATCGCACCAGCTCCAGAGCCGCACCCAGAGCGACCGTATTTGCCATTAACTTATCTCCTGCCCTCCCCGTCGCTAGCCTCTCCAGAGGTATACCAAACAGCCTGCTGTTATCAGCAACCTCCCTTGTTTTTTCATTATCAAATACAATAACCCCTCTTTCAGCTAATTCCTTCCCATGCAGGTCTATGCTTTCATTATTCAGGGCAATCAATATATCCACAGAATCGGCAATAGCACCTGATTTTGAGTCTTTAGCTCTGATACGGAAAAAGTTGTGCCCACCTCTTACTCTGGATTCATAATCCTGGTCAGCGAACACATGATATTTCCCGCGGGCAAGTGCTTTGGCCAGGATGAAGCCTGCTGATTGCACACCCTGCCCTGCCTCTCCCCCAACCATGAAATTGACATCTATCGACATAGCTTCACCTCCATACGTCTCACCCCTTACAGATGCCGCAAAATAACAGGCTAGATTTCTACCATGACCCTGTCATCTTCGACTTTCACATTGTATGTAGTTAGCGGTTTGGGTGACTTGAGTGCTTTACCAACCTTTGACAGAAATCCAGTTCCCTTCAACCAGCGAACCACTTCTCCAGTCTTCAGGTCGAACCGGGAGCTATGTAGAGGGCAGGTAACAACAGTGCCTTCAAGCTCACCCTGCGATAGCTTGCCTCCCATATGAGGACAACGGTTATCAGAAGCATAGTATTTATCACCAACTCTGGCGATAAGGATTTCATGCTCATCAACCGAGACAGCTTTCATAGTCCTGTCTTTTATCTCAGTGGTCTTGCTGACTTCCACCAAACTGCCCATTTGACCTGACTCCTTATACTATTGTGTTTTCTCAATGACCTCTTCCAGCCGGAGGCTACTACCTCAACCGACTCTGCGCCACCTCCCAGTTAATGTTTTTAAAGAATGACTCAATATAGTCTGCTCGCTTCAAGCCGTAGTCAGTGATGAAGGCATGTTCAAAGACATCCATTACCAGAATGGGTTTGCAGCCGGCAAGATGACCAACCTCGTGCTCATTAATCCACTGGTTGAACAATCCACCGCTTACATCATCCTGGTAGAGTATCGCCCAGCCAATACCGCGCATAGCCCCGGTTGCCCGGAAATCCTGCTCCCAGGCTTCATAGCTACCATAGGAATCGGCCAGCTTCTTGGACAAGACCCCAGCTTTATCTAAAGATGCTTTTCCTCCCAGGTTCTCGAAGTAGTACTCGTGCAGCCGCATACCATTGAACTCAAAGCCGAACCGACGTTTGAGTTCGGCGTATTCGGGATTTGCGGCATCCTTGGTCTTGCTGCTCAGCAGTTCCTGGAGCTTGTTGGTGTTATTAACATAGCCCTGGTAGAGAGTAAAGTGATTTTTGAGCAGAGTTTCGCTAAATCCCTCCATGCCGATGAGATTACCGTAGTCCTTTACTGAGTAAGTCATTGTCTTTTCCCTCCTCTCTTCAGCCTTACTGTTACAATTACCAGCAAGTTACTGAAAATATATTGTATTGTTTATTATATATTTTTTCCTCAAAAATAGTCTTACCTGCCTGGAGTGCAAAGTCAGCTTATCTCGTTGATAAATTCCTTGACCTGATAATCCCACTCGCTGGATATAAGTTCCACAGAGGCTCCTTTTCCCTCGGCGCAGGCGGTAACCTCAACTCCACCACCACCTCCTTCAAAGGAGGCGCATTCGGTAGACTGCTCCTTGACCTCTAATCCATAACCACCGGGGCCGAAGAATTCTATTGCTTGCTTGATTGCCTTTTCAGGATTCAGCTTGGTTTTGGTCGCTATTTTTAGCATTTTACCCTTCCTCTTATAAAAATATTCTCAAGCAAAGCCGTTCCATGTCCTCCAGTTCGCTTAACGGTCGCCAAGGAGTTACCCCCCTCCAGGTCTCCACCTTTCCATTACCATATCTAACACCTCCTTTATTTTATTATCTCAAATTAGTCCCGCTTCCCATACCCTCAGGCATTCAACAACAATAATAGGGGGATAGCAATAACAAAGTCATAAAATGAAGGGGGAAAAAGTTACAGAATTATGACATTATCAGATTCAGTCTTAAAGAGAGGCTTACAATGGCAATAGAATCTTTGAGATGTGGGTTCTTCTGGGAGTGGTGTAATCAGTTTTAGAGCAGTTGGTAGCACCTGGTGACAAAAGGGACGGTAGAGGATTAAAGGGATTGCTGCCGCTTGGACTCCGCTTGAATTCTAAGACGTTTTTCGCCAGGTTAACTATGGCTCAAAGGTACGGTAAAGAAGAAGGTGGAACCATTGCCGGGCTCTGATTCGACCCATATCTGGCCGCCGTGCGCTTCCACCAGTCGGCGACACACTAGCAGCCCCAGTCCTGCTCCTCCGACTCCCTCAGGTCTGAACTCTTCAAGGCGCTGGAATGGTTCGAATAGTTTTGCCTGCTCAGAGGGGGATATGCCAATTCCCTGGTCGCTAACCCCGATAACCAGATACTCATCATGCGGCCTAACGGTGACTCGTATCTCTCCTCCTCGCGGTGAGTACTTAACTGCGTTTTCAAGAAGATTGTACAGGATACGCTCCAGTCTTAACCCATCAGCGTAGACCGCAGGAAGTCTCTTAGGTAGATCCACGACAAAATGATGTGCTAAAGACCGACGTTTTATCTCACTGATGGTGTCTTGAATCACTTTTTTGACACTGATTGTTTCAGCATGGAGGAGCAGGCGGTCGGCCTGAACCCTGGACAATTCTAGAAGATTATTCAACAAGCGAGAAAGTGAATCTGCTTCTAAAGCTGCGTCCTTGAGTAGTTGACGGGTCTCTTCTGGAGATAGGCGCTCTGCTTCGGTGAGAGCAGTATTAACAGCTCCTGTGATTACAGTCATGGGACTGCGAAGTTCGTGGGAGACGAGACCAATGAAATCATCCTTTAGCTGGTCCAGCTTTTTGCGCTCAGTGATGTCTATATAATATGTTATCATCCGTGTAACATTGCCTTCTTTGTCGAAAATGGGGTAACCATGCACCTCAACATTTGTTGTTGTGCCATACTCATTGTAGTGAATATGCTCTGTGGTTGCCGGTTTTCCAGTATTCTTCACCTCTTCAAGAGGACAGGGATGCTCAAGGCCACTGCAGGGTTTGCTATTTCCATGAGTCATGGTATAGCATTTCTGGTTTCCTATGGGCTTACCCAGCCGAGCAGCGGAGTTTGCCATTTCAACTGTATGATCGTTGGCGTTCACTACATAGAAGGGATGGGTGAGAGATTCAAACGTGCTTTCTAACAATTCCTTTTGATACCGAATTCTTTCCTCTGCCTGCTTCCGCTCGGTGAGTTCTTTTGTTAACTCTGCAGTTCTCCGTTGAATTCGTCTGTTAAGAGACCTATTCCATATCAGGATGGAAACGCTTCCGACAATTAAAACAAAGACTCCCAATCCTATCAGAAAGGGGACTATGACTTCTTTCCAAATGTCCACTCCGGGTATATTTACCCATTTTCTGTAGATAGCTGCTTTCTCTTCTGGACTTATGTCGTCCAGTACCTTTTGCAGAATGCTCTGCAATACCGGCCAGTCCTTTTTTGAACCAAAGCAAAGCTCCCACGTGTAGTCTATGGAGCCTGCCACCCGCAGGTTAGTTATCCCCAGTTTTTCGATGAAGTATGAAGCGACTGCGAGGTCAGTTATTATGGCATCAGCACGACCGAAGGAAACCATCTGTAGACCGGCGGGGTTGTCCCTTACCGGTTCAAGCATGATATCGGGATACGTGCTTTCGACATAATCATAACTTGAATATCCCTCTACAATTACAACCTTCATGCCTGCCATTATATCGGGTGTCAATGTTCCTTCCAGGTTTTCCCTGACAACTATCGAATTTGGAATGGTTACATAGGGCGTGGTGAATCTAAGGAATTCCCTTCGCTCGGGGGTGTTCTGAATCGCACCGATTAAATCGACCTTACCTTGCCGTGCGCTTGCGACCATCTCGTTCCAGGTGTCGTAATAGACGCGCTCAAATCTGAAGTCGAGTTTTTGCTCAATAAGCTTGATATAATCTGCAGTAATACCCTTAAAGGTTCCATCTTCGTCCACAAAAGCTATGGGCGGGTAGTTAGGATTCGGGGCATATCGGATTTTCCCCTCGTGCTCCGAAAGCCACTGTTGCTCCTCAGGGGTTA
>CAYNFT010000036.1:0-19168 GCA_964396535.1 uncultured Dehalococcoidales bacterium
GGGTCAATCACCTGCTTGCAACAGACAATCATATTCATCGCGTAGCTACTCCTTCCATGTATAACTTTTTGGAAATTCCCAGAGGACAATCCAACTGAATAATTTACCATCAAATAAGCTCTGCGTCAAGCTGTCCTTGAAACGCAGGAATGAGCCAAGCTGCTCATTTGTGAGCCACAATTACCAATCTCCTGGCCGTACGGTCATAGGCATTGCCCGAAAGGTCACCGTAGGCGCGGTATACGGCCTATTTAAGGGAAGAACAAGGCTCACTACCCGGTCTATACCGCTTAGGTCCGGTGCCACTTCTGTCTCAGTCGAGGGGAACAGGTTATGCAAAAGAGTGGTTACTGCTTCTCCCTGCCCCTGCCCAATCTCTAGGAGCAGACAGCCCCCGGGATGCAGCTTACCAGTTATCTGGGTGCACAACCGGCGTATCTTTTCCAGGCCATCTGAGCCTCCATCTAGCGCCAGGGAGGGTTCAAAATTCAGCATATTTATATGGGCCAATTCTGATTCCCTGACGTAGGGGAGATTGGCTACTATGAAGTCAACAGGCTCAGGCAAGGGGTCAAGCATATCACCTTCTAAAAGACAAATCCTGTCAACCACCCCGTGTTTCTGGCAGTTAGAAAAGGCGACTTTAAGGGCAGAGGCTGATATGTCGGTGGCATAGATTTTGGTTTGGGGTAGATTTAACGCCAGGCTGATAGCAATAGCACCACAGCCGGTGCCAACCTCAGCGATGGTAGACAAAGGGCGATTTTGAGCCAGCTCGAGAGCCTTCTCCACCAGCAGCTCACTCTCCGGTCGGGGGATAAGGACACTGGAATCAACGTAGAAATCAAGCCCGTAGAACTCGCGATGTCCTGTTATGTAAGCGGTGGGCTCGTGATTAAGACGGCGCTGAATCAGGTGCCAGAATTTTTCGTACTCGTCAGGACTCAGCTCATGGTCGAGTCCCAGATATAACTGGACCCGGCCTATTTTGAGGGTATACCTCAGCAGTAACTCAGAATCCAGAGTAGGGTCTTCAATATTATTGGCAGCCAGAGTTTTCCTGGCACAACTCATAGCCTGTGTGATGGTCACGCCAGTTGCTCCTGTAGCTGCTTCGCCCGGTCATCGGTGGCTAAGGCATCGATAAGCTGGTCGAAATCTCCTTCCAGAACCTGGTTCAGGTTGTGGAGGGTCAGGCCAATGCGGTGGTCGGTAACACGGTCTTGAGGGAAATTGTAGGTCCGTATCTTTTCAGCACGGTCACCAGTACCTACCTGGGAGCGGCGCTGTTGGGTTGTTTCTTCTTCCTGTTTGCGCCTCTCCATATCCAGGAGGCGAGCCCGGAGCACCGCCATTGCCTTTGTCTTATTTCTTAACTGCGAACGTTCATCCTGGCAGACTGTTACTATACCTGTAGGCAAATGGGTGATGCGTACGGCGGTGGCTACCTTATTTACATTCTGCCCCCCAGCACCACCACTGTGAAAGATATCAATTCTCAGGTCGTCAGGATTGGTACCTACCTCCACCTCATCAGCCTCAGGAAGCACGGCTACCGTAGCTGTCGAGGTATGAATTCTACCTGAAGACTCGGTAACAGGTACTCGCTGCACCCGGTGGACTCCTCTTTCATATTTAAGCCGACTAAAAGCACCCCCACCTTTTATTTCAAAGATGATTTCCTTAAAACCACCAATACCGCTTTCATTGGCATTGATAATATCTACCTCCCAACCTCTGGACTGAGCATACCGAGCATACATGCGAAAGAGGTCAGCAGCAAACAGTCCGGCTTCATCACCACCAGCCCCAGCCCGGATTTCCATAATGATGTCTTTTTTATCGTTTTCATCCTTGGGCAAGAGGGCAAGTTTCAGCTCTTGAAGTAGTTCCTCCAGGCGCGACTCAAGGTTTTCTATCTCCTGCTTGACCAAAGTTTTCATCTCTTCGTCCAGCCCGTCATTCAGCATTGCCTTTGTTTCTTCTAATGACTTGGAGGTTGCTTTATATTCCCGGTACTTTAGTACCACATCTTCGATACTGGCTCTCTCTTGAGCCAGCTTCTGCAGTTGCTTCGGGTCAGAAGCTATCTCAGGCACAGCGATTTGCTTTTCAAGCTCCTGGTAGCGTTTATCTATCTGTTCTAATCCGTCTAACATAGTTCGTGTTCCCTTAGGGGTGGTCTTGGATTATCCAGAGACTTTTTTCAGGCTTTCGTAAGCCCTCTTCACTTCCTCGACCGAGCCTTCATCTTCTAACGTGGTGAGGTCACCAGGACTCTGCCCTGAGGCTACCGCTTTGAGGACACGGCGCATAATCTTCCCGCTCCTTGTCTTGGGCATAGATTCTACAAAGTAAATTTCATCTGGAGCAGCGATGGGACCAATAGTAGTGCGAAGATGTTTGGTAATCTCTTTCTTCAGGGCATCTGAAGGTGCTTGCCCTTCTTTGAGGGTGATAAAAAGAACAAGAGCATCTCCTTTTATCTCGTCTGGCCTGCTTACCACTGCAACCTCTGATACGGACTGATGTGAAATAACTGCATCCTCAAGCTCTGCTGTCCCGATCCGGTGCCCGGCTATCTTGAGCACCTCGTCCGCCCTGCCCAACAGCCAGAAATAACCATCCTCATCGCGCATGGCGAAGTCTCCAGCATAATATGAGCCTGAAAAGCGAGACCAGTATGATTCCTGATAACGCTTTGGGTCGCCATATATATCAAGCATCAACCCGGGCCAGGGTTTCTTTATTATGAGTAAGCCGGTCTGCCCTGCCGGTAATTCCTTCCCGTCGGCATCAACTACTGCAGCATCAATCCCGGGGAGGGGGAAAGTTGCTGACCCCGGTTTTAATGGTATTGCCTCAATTCCAGGAGTTGGTGAAATCATAATACCTCCTGTTTCTGTCTGCCACCAGGTATCAACAATAGGACACCTTTCTTTCCCGATATGCTTGTAATACCACTGCCATGCTTCGGGATTTATCGGTTCACCAACACTACCGAGAAGCTCAAGGCTGGAGAGGTCGTATTTCTCCAACCACTCCTCCCCAGAGCGCATAAACATCCGAATTGCAGTTGGGGACGTATAGAAGACGGTAACACCGTATTTCTCTATAATGTCCCACCACCTGTCAACCTCCGGGTAGTCAGGTGCCCCTTCGTACAGGACAATGGCAGCGCCATGGGAGAGGGGGGCATAGACTATAGAGCTATGACCGGTTACCCAGCCAACATCAGCGGTGCACCAGAAGACAGACTCCTCTCTTATATCAAACACCCATTCGTATGCCGAGTGATTAAACACAAGGTAGCCGCCGGTTCCGTGAACAACGCCCTTTGGCTTCCCGGTAGTCCCCGATGTATAAAGAATATACAGCGGATGGTTAGATTCCATCGGCTCAGGCGTAACATACTTATCGGCATCAGCCAACATTGAGGAAAGCCACACATCTCTACCTTCAGTCCACGGTATTTTCTCCCCTGTCCTTTTAACTACGACTACTTTCTCAACCGAGGGGCAGAGCTTTACTGCCTCATCAGTTATTTCCTTAAGTGCTATTATCTTGCCGCGACGGTATCCTCCATCGGCAGTAACGATAATCTTTGCCTGGATATCATTGACCCTGTCGGCTATCGCCTGGGCACTGAATCCGGAGAATATCACCGTGTGCACTGCCCCGATTCGTGCGCAGGCAAGCATTAAATAAGTGAGTTCCGGAATCATAGGCAGGTAAATGGCAACTTTATCTCCTTTACCAACGCCAAGCCTCTTCAGCACAGAGGCAATACCATTGACATTCCGGAAAAGGGTGGAATAACTACACACCCTTGTCTCACCTGTCTCTCCTTCCCAGTAGATTGCCACCTTGCTTTTCCTCCATGTCCTTACATGGCGGTCAACACACTGGAAAGAGGCATTGAGCTTGCCACCGACAAACCACTTTGCATACGGGGGCTTCCAGTCCAGGACCTTATCCCAGGTCTTATACCAGTCCAGCTTTCGTGCTTCCTCTGCCCAAAACCCCTCAGGGTCATCCAGTGAGCGATGGTGTATCTCCGTATACCGCTTCAGTGGCCACAAGCGCGTCCCCGTAGGTAGATAGCTAGCCGTGCTCGTCTCTTTATTATCAGCCATAATCCCTCCCTAATGTTAATTATAGCACGGGCACAGGTAGCGCTCAAAAGAAAGGATAGGGATAGGAGGATTGATTATATGAGGGAAGTTTTTATGTTTCTGGTTCCACCGTTGTCCCCGGCAAGATTTTGCTGCCCGGCTTGAGTTTGCAGTTGCTGGCTAAAGTTACGTTATCACCCAGCACCGACTCCCCACCACAACTGCCGGCGCTGAGCCGGCAGTTGTCAGCAACAACACAGTTCTTCAAGCTAACCCCCTGCCCCAATCTAACATTCCGCCAGATAATAGAGTCCTCAATTACACTGTCTTCCTCTACAGTACAACCGTCTCCGATAACCATCGGTCCGATTAGCTTTACCTCTCGCCCGATAGAACAGTTAGTACCAATCACCACAGGTCCTGTTATCTTGGCCGTAGGATGGATATCAGTCTGCTCTCCGATGAGGACTTCCATACCCGAGGCAGGGGTGTAGTGACTGGATTTACCACTGAACAGGTCACGATGTAGCTGAAGGTATTTCTCTGGAGTACCCATATCCATCCAATAACCGGAAGAATGGTAGGAATAAAATGGCTCTCCCTGGTCCAAAAGATTTGGAAACACATTACGCTCAAAGCTAACCTGAGTTTGTGCCGGGATTTGAGCCAGCACATCTGGTTCCACGAACCAGGCACCGGCATTTATCATATTGGTGGTTACTTCCTCAGGCTTTGGCTTCTCCAGAAACCGGGTAACTCTACCCTGAGCAGCAGTCTCTACCAAACCATAGCTGGTAGGGTCATCTACCGATGTAAGAGCAATGGTTACTTTTGCCTTTCTTTCCCGGTGTAGGTTCACCATTGCCGTGAAATCCAGGTCGGCGAAAATGTCACCATTCAACACCAGAAAGGTCTCGTTCAAGTACTTTTCAGCATTCTTGGTTGCCCCGGCTGAACCTAAGGGGGCATCTTCAAAAGAATAATAAAGCCTGACCCCAAGCTTGCTGCCATCGCCCAGACAATCCTCGATTGGTCGTGCCAGATGACCCAGAGCCAGAATCACATCCTTTATCTGGTGCATGGAAAGGTGGCGGATAACATGCTCCAGGAAGGGTATATTGAGCACCGGCACCAAGGCTTTCGGTGTATTGCTGGTAAGAGGTTCAAGCCTGGTTGCTTTCCCACCCACCAGGATAACTGCTTTCATGGCTACTCCTTACTTATGCCTGACTAATGATTAGCGGCAGTATCAGCAATGGTTAGATTTTACCATATCTATTTGTACTGGGAATAGTTTGACACAAAATTCCCAGTTGGCGTTATGTAAATCAGGTCTAAAAACTAGCCGGCAGCACCCCTTCTGATGGTAAGAGCCGCCACGACGGAGATTACGACAGCGAAGCCAATCAGCACTGCTAACTCAACCCAGACATCGAGCAGGTTCTTTCCCGCCAGCATAATATCCCGGAGCCCGTCCACGGCGTAGGTCAGAGGCAGTACTTTCGAGAGCCACTGTAAGTAATCAGGCATTTGCTCAACCGGCCAGATAACTCCACAAAGAAACATCTGTGGGACAATGATTAACGGTATGAACTGAACCATCTGAAACTCGTTGCGGGCGAAGGTTGATAAAAATATGCCCAGATTAACCGAACCGATTATTACTACTATTTGAAAGACAAAAATCTGCCATAAATCTCCGCTATAATTAACATCCAGCACGTAGATAGTGAACAGAAGGATAATGAGCGTCTGGGTCAATGCGAATATGAAGAAACCAAACAGGTAGCCAAACACTATATCTATACGTGATACCGGTGAAGCCATGAGGCGTTCCATTGTGCCCTGGGAGCGCTCCCGCAGGAAGCTAATCCCTGTCAATAAAAAACTAAAAAATAGTGCCAGTGTCGCCAGCATTGCCGGGGCTATATAATCCAGAACTGTACCCTCGGGGAAGCTTAAGCCGATGAGGGTAATTACCACCAACGGCACCACCACAATCAGAGCCATTGTCCTGCGGTCTCGTATTAGCTGGTGTATAATCCTGCCGGCGATGGTAAACGTTTGGCTAAGAATCATTTCTATCCTCGCGATGGATAAAATATAGAAAGGCATCTTCCAGAGTGGCTCCTGACTTATCGGTAGCCTGCTGCAGCTCACTGGGAGTGCCCTGAGCAATGACCCTGCCATCAAGCATAAAGGCGAGGCGGTCACAGTGAGCAGCATCATCCATAGTATGACTGGAAATAATAATGGTGACGCCCTGCCTGGTCAGTGCCGTAAAGTGCTCCCAGAAGGTAACCCTTAGCTCAGGGTCAAGGCCGACAGTTGGCTCATCAAGGAAAAGCAGGGGCGGGTTATGGACTATGGCACAAGCCAGGCTAACCCTTTGTTTCATTCCACCGCTCAACTTCATTACCGGGTCTTTACGGCGCTGCCACATATTAACCAGCTTGATAACCTCTTCTACTCGCCGGGCTCGCTCAGCTTTATTAGCCACGCAGTAAATCTTGGCGAAGAAGTCCACGTTCTGCATAACTGATAGCTCAGCATAAAGAGAATGGAGCTGTGGCATGTAGCCAATAAGGTGAGCCTTTTTCCTGGAGGGTTTTTGTCCCAGTATCTCAACACTGCCTGATTTTGGTCTCAATAAACCGACCAGCAGCCGAATAAGCGTGGTTTTTCCGGCACCGTTGGGACCAAGTAATCCGAAGCTTATACCGGCAGGCACCTGCAGTGAAAGCTCATCTAGCGCCTTTATATTACCATAGCTAAAAGATGCTTTATTTATCTCAACCGCTGGGCTGGTGAATTCCCTCTCTCCCATAGTCGTAAACAAGGATACAGCGAACTACTGGATGAAATCAAGCAAGTTTACAGAAGTTTGTTACTAACCTCACCCCCTTTATCCCCCTCTCCTTCAAAGGAGAGGGGGAAGAATATTATAAGAGAGGCTCCGTCTCTCTTTAATTCTCCGCCATTATCTAATACCTCGAAGAAGGGGAACAGAGGGGATAGGCTTATAAAAATTAGTGGGGCTGAGATTAATAATCAATCTGTATTTAGAGCGGGTTGGCAAAGTTTGAATTATAGACTAGTATAAAAGCGATTGTGGCCCTCAGTAGATTGGAAGTCACTCTATGGAAAAGCAAACTCAGATGAGACAACGAATAGCCAACCTGACCTCCAACATCCTGAATCCTTTCCCTCTAAGCCTAGCACTAATCTTCCTACTTTCATTTACCTCAACATCAAGAACAATTGACGCCATTAAATGGGGGCTTATTTCAGCAGCGTCGAGTATATTACCGGTTTCTCTGGCTATCATTTACCTGGTTCGAAACGGCAAGCTTGATACCATCTTCACCAATGTTCGCTCGCAAAGGACTAAGATTTACCTCGTAGCAGGTCTTTTTGCTATCGTGGGCTTTATTATCCTCTCTTATCTTAAGGCACCACCAATATTGGCGGCAGGATTTGTTGCTGGACTGTCAACGGCACTCATATTTATGCTCATAAATCTATGGTGGAAGATAAGCCTTCATACTGCCTTTGTTGCTGCGTCGGCAACGGTACTGGTCATGCTGTATGGCTGGGCAGCCACGGTAACTGTAGTCCTAGTCCCTATAATAGCCTGGGCAAGGATAGAACTGAAGCACCACTCACTAGCTCAGGCAGCTAGCGGTGCTGTTTTAGCAGCCTTAATTATAGTTGCGGTGTTTTACCCGATTATCATTGCTTAAGGCAATTCTTAACGAACCTCATTTCGCGGCGTAGGGCTTGTGGGGCTAAGGTAAAACCGAAGTGAATCTTAAGCTCATCTCTCTCGGGAGTGATTCTGCCGGACTGACTGAACTCGTCATGCCCCCTCACTAGATAGAAACTTAACATTGAAGCGGTCTACCAGAATGCTCTGTCTTATCTGATTATAGGCCCGGCAGATAGAAGCAAAGACAGCACCACTGATAAACGGTACGAATCCTTCGGCAGCTAAACCGGCAGCCATAACGGCTCCGTTGGCTTCGGCTATACCGCATTCGATAATTCTCTCCGGCGCGTTCTCTTTGAACCAGTCTATTGCCGGAAAGCCCAGGTCCTCCAGTACAGCGACCATCATGTCGTTCTTTTCCGCCGCCTTTATCAACCCTTTTGTAACGGCAGCACGCATAGCAGCCGCCTCACCAATCTCAACGTGTTGGTTAAATTTTGCTATATCTCTCCCTTCAGGAAATCCTCCAAGTCTTTCACAACGTCACATTCTTACCTGGAATCCGTCAAGGCTACTATATCAACCACGTTTGGTTATTGTACTAACAGTATTTACGGCTTAATCAGTACCTTCATTCCTTTCCCTGCCAGAAGGTCATGAAATGCCTGGTCTATCTCCTCGATAGGCCTGATTGAGATTAATGGTTCTAGTTCAAGCTCCGATAGAAGGTTTACTCCCCTGGGGAAACAATACGGAGATATAAAGACACCTTTAATGGTCAATTCTTTTTGGTACATATATGACGGCGGAACGCCGACCTCGGCACCTGACGGGTACATCGCCGCCCAGACTACGGTAGCGCCGTAATCTGCCAGAGAGAGCGCCTGCTTCGCCACGGCAAGCTTACCACTGGCATCTATAACCCTATCAAAGCCTCTGCCATCAGTAAGCTTCTTACTGGCTTCCTCCAGATCCTCATTAATAGGGTCGACCACTACGGTAGCCCCTAGCTGCTTGGCCATTTCTCTTCTCGTAGCCACCGGCTCAGAAACAAGAACCTTTGCTGCCCCGCCTTTGATTGCCACCTCCTGTACCAGAATACCGATGGGACCAGCTCCCAATATGGCTACCGTACAGCCCGGGTGGATGTCGGCAATGTCAACGGTATGAACAGCAACTGTCACCGGCTCAAGCAGTGCTCCTACCTCAAGGCTGACGTTGTCCGGCAGAGCATATATTGCGTTTGCATGATAAAGAGCATACTCAGCATCACCTCCTGAAGCCGGGATTACTCTCCGGCAGAAGTGCTCCAGTTTGTTCCGGCAATAATAACAGGTGCCGCAGGGACTCCGGAAATTCATACCTACCCTCTGTCCGACTTCAATATCCTGTACATTGCTACCCACCGCAGCAACCGTTCCCGAGGCTTCATGCCCCATGATTCGTGGCCCCTGGCGTCCCGGGGGTGGCTGGAACTGAGGGCGTCTGGCGATAAACTCAGGGTCAAGCATATGAAGTTCGCTGCCGCATATCCCGCAGTAGGCTATCTTAACCTTTACCTGGTCAGGACCCGGTTCCGGTGGTTCGGGAACATCCTCCACCTTTATAGTACCGTCATCCTGCCTTATTGCTGCTTTCATGGTCTGGATACCTCCTTAAAAATTTTATTGTTCAGTATGTTGCAGTCATAGTATCCTAATCTCCGCTTCAGTGAGCCGCATCTATTATGAAGCACAAATGCCTCGCCGTCAATTGTGGCATTTCCCCATTTCGCGGCATGGGGTTCCTGGACGAGGCCAGAAAAACATTACCTCTATGTATTGACAAACCCACAAGAGAGAACTTGGACTGCACCCCTATGATTGGACAGATAGGATTAGGAGGGTCTGGCGGGGTAACCCTTTGTTCTCCTGAATAAAGAAACTCTCAATATATCTATTCTCCCGGGGGCTGCCAGGCAAAACGAACAAAGTCTGGCAACCACCCCATTTAAGCCACTGCCAGACTGCCCTAGCAACAAACTCAAGCCTTTCGCAGGCATTATATTGGACAGTTCGGACTTGCGCACCCTGTGCTCAAGTCACCTCCACCTACTCTTGCTGCATGGTAATCAATTCCTCCACGGGAATATGGCAGTAGATAACATGGTCAGCCGAGTTTGGTCCGATACGAGCAGGCGGTGGGGTTTGGTCGCAAATAGGTCCGATTTTGCGGGGACAGCGCCCAGCGAAGAAGCAGCCTTGGAAGCGTTCACGGAGGGTTGGTACAGCACCGGGAAGTCGGATGCGGGTAGGCGTGGCGTCCGGGTCAGGTATAGGTACGGCTGAAAGGAGCGCCTCTGTGTACGGATGCGACGGCATGTTTAGAACGCACTCTGCAGGACCTGATTCGGCTACATGACCAGCGTAGAGTACCAGAATATCGTCGGAGATATAGCGAACAACTCCCAGGTCATGCGAGATGAAGATGTACGATGTACCCGACTCGTGCTGATGCTCTTCCAGCAGTTTGAGCACCTGAGCCTGGACGGAGACATCCAGTGATGCAACTGCCTCGTCGGCAATAATAATGTCAGCGTCACCGGCGAATGCGGCTGCCAATACTATCCTCTGTTGCTCACCACCGCTAAGCGCCTCGGGTCGCCGCTCCAGATACGCAGGCTCCAACCTGACAGCTCGTGCCAGTTCCTCAGCACGCTTACGACTATCCTTTCGACTCAACTTTGCTAACTTCTGTAATGAGCGAACGATGACATGACGGGCAGGAAGTTTCGGATTCAGCGACGTTGTCGGATTCTGGAATATCATCCGTAACGCAGCACGCTGCTTGTATGTCCGTTTTTCAATTTGAGGAGCGAGCCCTTCGCCGTGCAGTTGAATCTCACCACGCTGTCGCGGGGTCAACCCAACCACCAGCCGTGCTGCGGTCGTTTTGCCGCAACCACTCTCGCCCACGATGCCGAGTGTCCGTCCTAATCCAACTTCAAAATCAATGTTCGTGATTGCTCGTACCGGAGGTCGTACCCGCGGACCGAAAAGCAGATACTTACGTTGCCATTGACCGAAGAACCGTCGCAGACCTTTTGCCTCGAGTACTGTCTCAGCAGCCTCACGTAGTCCCTCATCTCGCGGCTCCAGTCCACCCCAGATTTCCTTGTGAACGTCGTTCCAGAAGAAACAGCGTGTCTGGTGGTTGTCCCCAACGTCGAACATTTCCGGTGCCTCTGTGTGACAAGATTCTCGCGCCATCGGGCACCGGGGAGCAAAAAGACAGGCCTGGATATTGGCTTCTTCAGGAGCATAGGTATCGCCAGGGATACTACGGAGTCTGGTGACTATGCCGCCTTCAGAGGGAGGCTGCGGAACACACTGCAGGAGCCCTGTAGCGTAAGGATGTTTTGAGTTCTTAAATATTTCGCTGGCTGATGCTTGTTCGATGGTCTGGCCGGCATACATTACCGCCACGCGGTCAGCGACACGCGCCACTGTCCCCAGGTTGTGACTCACAAACAGGATACCAGCATTGACGCGCTGCTTCAGGTCGACCATCAGGTCGAGGATGGTCGCTTCCGTGGTAACGTCGAGAGCTGTGGTCGGCTCATCCATTATCAGCAGGTCTGGCTCACATGCCAGAGCCATGGCGATCATCACTCGCTGCTGCATTCCGCCGCTTAGCTGGTGCGGATAGCGTTTGCCGAGGACATCCGGCTCGGCCAGCCCTACACTCTCAAAAAGCTCTGCTGTCCGTTGACGTGATTGTTGTGAATCCAAGCCTAGATGCTGCCGTAGTACCTCCTCCATCTGTGGACCGATCCGCATGGTGGGATTTAATGATGTGCCGGGATTCTGGTAAACCATGGCAATACGGTTACCACGCAACTGACGAAGCTCGGAGGCTGACATACCAATAAGGTCCCTGCCTTCAAAGAGAATGGTGCCATCCACACGTGACTCCCCTGGATGGAAAGGTAGAAGGTATCCCACAATAGCGAAAGCACTTATTGACTTACCGCATCCTGTTTCTCCGACCAGGGCGAGGACTTCACCGCGCTGAATGGTAAATGATACATCGCGCACCACATGAAAGGTACCATGTGGTGTATAGAAAGTGACCGCCAGATGCTCCACCTGTAGCAGGGGAACTTCGTTTTGTCGTTTTTCACTCATGGCAGTTCTTCCTCCTTAGCCATCCTGCCAGCCTGTACGATGCCATCAGCAAGAAGATTGATGCCCACAACGAGCGATGCCACGGCGACCATGGGAGCCAGGGCAACCCAGGGGGCAGTAACCAGAAATCGACGGCTCTGGCTGATTGTCATGCCCCAGTCGGGCGATGGTGGCTGAATACCGAGACCAAGGAATCCCAGCGAGGCGACGGAGAGAATGGCGTAACTCAGTCGCACCGACGCTACCACACCGATGACGGGCATAACATTAGGCAGAATTTCCCTGAAGATAATATAGGCTGTGGATTCACCCCGCAGACGAGCGCTCTGGACGAACTCCTGCTCTTTCAGCGAGAGCGTGGTGCTCCGTACCACCCGCGCGATGCTTGGCATGCTGACGAAACCAATGGTGGCCGCGATGTTTACCCTGCTGGGGCCAAGAGTAAAGAGCACCAGGAGGGCCAGCAGCAAGGTGGGAAACGACATCAGCCCGTCCATCACCCGCATGACGACTTCGTCTACCTTACCACCTTTATAGCCGCTGCTTATCCCCACAGCCGTCCCCAGTACGATACCCAAAGCGGCACCAGCTGCCGACGTCGTGATAAGGGAAGTGGCACCACACAACACCCGGCTCAAGACATCACGTCCGTACTGGTCGGTACCCAGCCAGAACTGCGCTGACGGCGGTAATAGTTGATACGGCGCCAGTGGTTCTGGCATTTCGGTTGGAGAGTGCGGCAACCAATGCCATAACCACGGCCCGATGATTGTCAGGACGAGGTACAGCAGCACTATCGGCAGGCCAATCCGCCCCGATTTTGTACGCAGCATCAGACTGAGAGCATTCCTGACGCTTCGTCCTGTGGCAACCAGCCCCGAACGAACCATCATCACCCCAACCTCACCCGCGGATCGAGAGCGGCGTAGCTCAGGTCCGCTATTAGATTACTGATAGCATAGGTCGCGGCCATAAGCAGTGCCACGACCTCCAACAGGGGAAGGTCGCGATTATTTATCGACCACAACATTAGCTGTCCAATCCCGGGATAGGCAAAGACATTCTCCACGATGATGAGCCCTCCCAGCATCCAGCCGAAGTTAACTGTGATTACGGTGATGGTCGGCAGCATCGCGTTCGGGAGCACGTGTCGAAGGATGACCCGCCGCATCGGCAGGCCCTTGAGGATTGCCGTGCGCACGTAGTCCGTCTGCATCACCTCGATGACGTTGGCTCGTGTCATTCGCATGATGTAGGCGAAGAGGACGGCGGTTATTGTCAGTGTAGGCATTATTAGAATCTGGGGTCTTGTCAGGGGGTTGGTGCCGGGGAGAATAATACTCGAGGACGGCAGAAGATGAAACGTCGAAGCGAGGAGGAGTATCAGCAGCAACCCGGTGACGAACTCCGGCACTGATATCCCCACCAGGCCAGTAATGCTCACCAGACGGTCTAGCTTGGTGTCTGGACGCACGCCGGCCCATATACCGGCGGCCACTGCCACGGGAGTCCCGACCAGGAGCGCAAATACGGCCAGGATTGCCGAATGCCGCAGTTTCCTGCCCACAATGTCGCTAATCGGCAGTTTCATAGCATAGGAATCACCCAGGTCGCCCCGCAGCACATCACCAATCCAGGACAGGTACCGCTCGTGGGCGGGACGATTCAGGCCCAGGTCTTCACGCAGCCTGGCCAGGCTTTCCTCGGTTGCCTCTTTCCCGAGCATCATCGCTGCCACGTCACCGGGCAAGACTTCGGCGATTATGAAGATGGCCAGAGAGACCACCAGCAGTGTGATACAAATTAAGCTAACCCGCCTTGCAATGAAGCGTACCATGTAGTCATCGTCCTCTAAGGAAATAAAGTATCGGTATTGCTCCGAGCGGAGCGAAGAACCTCAGCGTTAGGCCAGCTTCTCCGCTCCGCTCCTCAGGATGACAAATCGTCAGAATCCCTTTACTCAGTGGCTAGTCGTCGAGCCAGATGTAGCGGCACCAGGGGTCACCATGCGGTTTTGCCTCCAGGCCCATTACATTATTGCGCATGCCGTGCAATATCGGCATGAAAACCGGGACAATTTTGGGCACCTCATCTATCAGGATGCACTGAACCTCCCCGTAGGTCTCCTGGCGGTCTGCCAGCTCGACCTGACTCCGCGCCAGGATGATTAACTCGTCAACACGGGGGTTAACGTAGCTGGTCTCGTTCCACGCGGCGGTGGACAGGTACTGAATGCTGAAAGCCTCGTCCGGGATTCGCCCGCCCCAGTAACTGCAGCAGAAAGGCTTGGCCATCCAAACCTCGGACCAGTACCCGGCCTCAGGCATCACCTGAACTTCTATCCGGATGCCGGCAGGCTCAGCCTTCTCCTTCATCACCGTCGCCATCTCCACAGCCGGCACCGAAAGGGTGCTGGTGTACAGGGTAATGTCTATCCCGTCCGGGTACCCGGCTTGCTCCAGCAACGATTTGGCTAACTCGACGTTGTAGTCCGGGGGCTTACAATCCTCATTAAAACAGGGGTCGGTCGGCACGAGGGGGTGGTCGTAGGCGATGCCGCCGTACCCGAGCAGCGCTCCATCAAGGATTGCCTGCCGGTCGGTGGCGGCTTGAATTGCCTTGCGCACCAGTATGTTGTCGAACGGCGGCTCGGTCACATTAAACAGCATATTCATTTGAAACGCGCTGGGTATAAGCGACACCTTGCAATCGGGATTGGCTTCAATAGAGGGGATGCTCGGGATTTCCATATTCATGATGGCATCGACCGTGCCCGCCTTGAGCGCCTCAGCCCGGGTGTCAGGGTCAGGCAGATAGACGAAGATTACCTCATCCAGGTAAGGGTAGCCGTCCCACCAGTAATTGGGGTTCTTCTTCATGACGGTGCGTTCGCCCACTATGTGGTCGGTCATGATAAAGGGGCCTGTCCCAAACGTCTCGGTAGCCAGCCGCTCGGGATCGATGTCCGAGGGGCAGATCTTACAAGAGTACCTTGAAATCAAATCGGGCAGGAAGGCGTTGGGGCTGGACAGGTCGAAGCGGACGGTATAATCGTCAATGGCAACGACATCCTCAACCATGCTGATCACGGACGCATACGCAGACTCCACTTCGAACAGCCGGTCGAAAGTATAAACCACATCCTCTGCTTTCATCTCCTTGCCGTGGCTGAACTTCACACCACGCTCGAGGACGAACGTCCACTGCGTAGCGTCGTCGTTCGCTTCCCAGGATTTTGCCAGTAACGGTCGAAGAGTCCAGTCAGGGTTGCGTTCGACCAGGCTTTCGTAGGCCTGATGCACGACGATTATATCCGCGGCACCAGTCAATAGAGGCGGATCAAAGCTAAATAGGTCCGGTGTATAGGCTACACGCAGGGTGCCGCCATATTTCGGCTCTCCCTCCGTCACTACCTCTTCTTCCTCGGTGCCTGCTCCACCACAGGATGTCAGCACCAAGGCGGCTACCATTAGACAGCTCACCACTAGCCAAATAATTTTCCTTTTCATCTCTTAGCCTCCTTCCTTTTGGTAAAAACTCTATCTTATGCTTATATGACACATCACCTCCTTTCATTCTTTCTCCTCAACGCTGCAGGAACCGCCACGGAGTTAGATATTCTAGGGCTCGCAAGGGCCCCCAGGGTCCTGCTCTAGGACTTCTTACTTGATGACACCATTGTTGACATTATGAATATACTTCCTAGCTCAGATCCAAAGATCTTCCATAGATTCTGACACAAAAGGTTTATCTTATCTTCAGACATTTTGCTCTCGTGAATGCAATTTGTGGTGATAAGCGCATGAGGAACGGATACTGTGGTGGTAGTTTGATTCCTAGTTAGAGTAACCACGGATAAACAGCAAGATGTTTGACAAGAGGGAGAGAGCTATTAAGTTCAGTCAAGTCTATTAATACTGACCGCACTAATAGACTTCGACCTTACCTCCTTACGAACCTTTTTCCACTGTCAGCCTGCGTTCGGGTTAGTCGACCTTTAAAAGGCTAGCTGTAGTTTACCAAGAAGGGGGCAGTCTGTCAAAGACGCTGGTGGCCATGTCGGTCTTGTGACTAAAGACGCTGATAGTCGGTTTCGGCGGTTTAGCTTAATTATTCTTAATATGTCATATGTGGGAAGTCCCAAAAACGACAATATATGTTCTCTTTTAGCTTCAATTATTTACGATGAGAGTTATGGGGTTAAATTGGCAGGCTGGAAGCCAAGTCAAAAAATCTGCCTATCGTCAAGTACCGCTCACCAAACTGGATTCGAGCCTCCTGTCGTTATCAAAAATTCAGCCATAGCGCAGAGTGAGCTCCAAACGGGCAGCTTAGTAGCAACTCAGTCCTTCCCATTGAAGTTACGCCAGAAATTAATCATGGGGGATACAACCGAGTAAGACTTCAGATCTTGTTGGTTAATGAGACATCCTACTGATTTTATCCGATTTCTGGATTAGATTACGGTAACAGCAGGTAATATAGTTATCGTTCCAACCTAATGTCGTTGACAAACGTGTGAAGAACGGCTAGATTCTGTGTAAGAGTAGGAAATAAGGAGGTAAAAGCAAAGGAGGTAAAAGCAATGGAGGGAATGCTCGGATGGGGAACAGCGGGCGGTCTAGGTATTGTCCTAGCTGGTCTAGGAGTCTTCTTTTGAGGACTACAATTCGCGCGACGTGGAAAGTCGTGGAAGAAGGAAGAGGAACAATAAGGTGACTTCTATCATTCAGGGATGTTGACTTTTCCGGTAGTGAAGACGAAATCCCGAGGCTAATATATAGTGAGGCTCAGCTTGACCACTGGAATATCAGTTATATATAATGCCAGTAAGAGCGAAGCAGGAGGTGTTGAGACTTGTGTCACCAGCTAAAAAGAACCCTCCTGCTTTGATGGATTTTCGTCAGGGTTTGAGAACAAGCTAGGCACGATTATGGGCGGTTAGCTCAGTTGGTTAGAGCGCTTGCTTCACACGCGAGAAAATGATATAACGTACATTGAGAGTTAAACATCATCGAATGTACATAAAAGCTACTTCTTCCCACTGAAGGAATACATTAAAGTACATTCAGCATATAAAATCACCTCCTTTTCTTAGCCTTACGCATCATTCGCTCCATCAACTGTCGGCATTTACTCACATCACCATTCGCCATATCTGACTTGGCATAATGTATGAAAACTCTTCTCAGTAATCTTAAGTCTTCCGTTCTTAACAACGACCTAATCTCAATACCATCTACAACCTCAGGGAACATATCCTCAGTTAAATCAATCACCCACTCAACTACTTCAACCTCAACAGGAACTAAAGCAGTTGTTTTAGACTCTACCCTGCAATTATCCTCAGTTAATTGCTTAGGCTCCATATTTATACTACTGCCATATTCCTCAAATACCTTTTCACTCACCAATCTAAGTGGTGAGATACGTTGTTGTATGGAATCTTCAACATCATGAATGTACTGCATACTCGTATCAATCTTGTCATGTTGCAGAAGAGCCTTAACCACCAGTGCCGAGCCGGTCTCCTTAGCCACTAAGCTAGCCCCGCTATGTCTCAATGTATGAGGTCCTAGCTTGCTACCAGTAATACCTGCTTCTTTTATAACCCTACGAACCCTGTGTTTTAGAGAGGTATTTTAAGAAGCTGGCATATTTAGGTGTAGAAAAAGCGCATAGGCTTGGATAAGAAGTAAATATGGTGAAGAAATTCAGTTCATCTGGGTGGAGCATCTGCAAGGAGATAAAAAGCGATTTAACAGGCATATTATTCAATACGGAAGAAACAAATTAGACGTGAATGAGCTTGAGGAATACTGGCAATCTCACTTTCTCTCAAAGTTAACAGGCTTAGAAGAGATACGTAATCCGGGCAACGCAATTAGGTATGTAGCTAAGTACTTGGTGAAGGGTGAAGAAGATGAAAAGTTTATTAGATTCAAGCATAGCCAGGGGTGGCTCTTTAGAGGTGCTTACAGCTTTAGCCAGTGGCACAGAAAGTTCTTTGGAGTGTACCCGCATGATGAGCATGTGATACAACTTTCTATGATGTCATCTTCAGAAAGGTTGGAGGATGATACATTTGGGTTTTATACAGAGATAAAGGAAAAGGGATTAAAGAAGATGGTAGCTGAAGCTGATGCAAGGTTAAAAATTCCTCCACCTCAGCATATAGATAGAGTGAGGCTGATGGATGTGGAAGGAGAACAACTAACATTGAAAGGAGTTTAGAAGCTGTGTGATTAAGTTAAAAATAAGCAGTCAAGAACAGCTGAAAGCTGGGCGAAGCCTTTATTCTTTACAGCTGGTGAAGTAGTTAGATAATAAGACATGGGGAGCTGATGTCAGCTCCCCTTAATAGTTTCATGATATTGACTTAAACGGGGACATAGAAGTGATATATAAGCCAGAAAGGAGGCAAGCGGCCTCCGCCTTTTATCAAGAGTGCTTTACACTCGGGAGAGCTGATATTGCTCTCCCTTTTTCTGTTAATTGACAGTACTAAAGATTTTCGTTAAAGTTGTATCCTCAATTAAAAAATAATGCCTGATGAAAAGGAGGAAGCATGTCAGAGGATCAAAAGAAGCAATGGAATATAACTGGAGTGGCGATACCAGCAGGACTCTTTATAGGTATGGGTGTTGGTTTTTTAATCGATAATATTACTGCAGGTATCTTCCTTGGTCTTGGCGGTGGTTTTCTCGTCATGATGATCAGCATGTTGATTCTGCGAATCAGAAGATGACCGCCCTGGAACTAACACTTATGCAGAAAGAAGTGGAAGAAGAGGAGTTTTTTTCGACTGCCAAAATTTTCCAAAGTGTAGATTTACTAAAGAACTTGTTGACTGAATTTATAAACAAAGAGTAATATAGCAAAAAAGGAGGCAAGCGGCCTCCGCCTTTTATCAAGGGTTCTTTACACGCAGGGGGTCAGACGTTATATTTTTCTAATTGGTGAAATCAAAGTGTAATTGATATCGAGGAATTTATTAAGTTCCTCGATTTTTTATAACTTGAAATTAAGACATCGTGAATGCCATAATAGGTTGGGGCAGTTAGCTCAGTTGGTTAGAGCACTCGGTTCACATCCGAGAGGTCGAAGGTTCGAGTCCTTTACTGCCCACCATCGTGTACAATAGGGGGAACTCCTAGGTTCTCTTCCTTGTCTTGAAT
>CAYNFT010000037.1:0-19147 GCA_964396535.1 uncultured Dehalococcoidales bacterium
TTTGCTACCCCCTTTTACGAGATTATAACTGGTATCGTTTCAGGAGGGCAGGTCAATATACTGCACTTGAATTTGCTGTAAAGTCAGGTCTTTTGCAAAGGAATGTTGCCGATGCAGTCAGTTCCCCTCGAGTTCCCCGTCATGAATGGCAGACTTTGAGCGAGTTTGATATTAGTACGTTTCTTGAGGCTGCTGAAAAGACGCCGTACTATGTGCTATTCTACACTGCCATTTTCACGGGAATGAGGCGGTCCGAGCTTTTAGCCTTGAGATGGTGTGACGTGGACTTGCTGTTATGCCAGGCACATGTCATACGCAGCCTTCATCACCTTCGAACGGAAGAAATAGTCTTTAGATCACCGAAGTCAGCTAAAGGGCGACGGATGGTGTCGCTATCCCCTTCCGCAGCAATGCTATTACAGGAACATAAGGATAAACAGGCAGCACAGAGGGCTATGTTGGAGATACCGCTAAAGGATGATGACTTGGTTTTTAGTGACCTCGAAGGCAAGCCGCTTCTGCCAGATACCGTTACCCATGCTTGGATTAAGCTGACTAGGCGTACCGGACTAAAGGGAATCCAGCTGCATGACGCACGGCATACCCATGCCTCTTTGATGCTAAAGCAGGGCGTACACCCCAAGATAGTCCAAGAGAGGCTGGGACATGCCAGCATACAGACAACCCTTGATACCTATAGTCACGTAGCCCCCGGTCTCCAAGAGACAGCCGCCGCAGCCTTTGATGAGATGGTGTTACCCAAACGTAAAAAAGCAGCGGTCGAAAGCGATTATTAGCAGATTATTAGCAAAGATAAAAATGCCCCCGGTCTTATCGTCTATTCCGGGGGCATTTTAGCCTTAAAAATTGGTAGCGGGGGCTGGATTCGAACCAGCGACCTCCGGGTTATGAGCCCGACGAGCTTCCACTGCTCTACCCCGCGCTATAGTTTGAGTATAGCCTCTGGCATATAAGGTGTCAAGACATCCCTAGTAAAGGTTGACAAACAACATCAAAACAAAGTAGTATACTCACCGAGGTAGTTAATATAGAGACAGCGAGTTGTAAGGCAGGCTATTTCTGCCATTATGTAAAGAAGCCTTGCCACTTTAATTATAGTCAGTTAAGGAGTCTGATTTGAAAATACTTCTTGTTTACCCACAGTATCCGGTAACTTTCTGGAGTTTTAGCCACGCCTTAAGATTCGTTTCTAAAAAGGCTGCTTTCCCTCCTTTAGGTCTGTTAACGGTAGCTGCCATGCTTCCCGATGAGTGGGAGAAAAAACTGGTAGATATGAATGTAACTGCCCTGAGTGATGAAGACATCAAATGGGCTGATTACGTCTTTATCAGCGCTATGGTGGTGCAAAGAGATTCGGTGAAGGAAGTAATTACCAGATGTAATAAGCTCGGCGCCAAGACTGTTGCCGGGGGTCCACTTTTTACTACCGGACACGACGAGTTTGAGGGAGTAGACCATTTCGTGCTTGGTGAGGCTGAAGTTACCCTTACCCCCTTTTTAGAAGACCTGGCTAAGGGATACCCTAAACCCATCTACACATCCGATGAACACCCCGACATAGACAAAACTCCTCTCCCACTCTGGTCGCTTATCAATATGAAAAAGTATTCATCAATGAATATTCAGTATTCCCGGGGCTGCCCTTTCAACTGTGAATTTTGCGACATTATCGTACTGAACGGGCATAAGCCACGAACCAAAAGCAAAGACCAGATGACAGCAGAACTGGAGGCACTATATCATCATGGGTGGCGGGGTGGCATATTCATTGTTGATGATAATTTTATCGGTAATAAGAAAAAACTAAAAGCGGAAACCCTGCCGGCGATAATTGAGTGGTCGAAGGAGAAAAAATACCCCTTTGCCTTTTTCACGGAAGCATCTATAAATCTTGCCGACGATGAGGAGCTAATGCGATTGATGACCGAAGCTGGCTTTGACCGGGTATTTGTTGGCATTGAAACCCCCAATGAGGAAAGCCTGGCTGAGTGTAATAAGCTGCCAAATAAAGGCCGTGATTTAGCTGCTGAGGTCAAGAAACTTCAAAACCATGGCTTTGAGGTACAGGGCGGGTTCATCGTCGGCTTTGATAGTGACCCGGTCTCCATCTTCAGAAGCCAGATTAACTTCATTCAGAATAGTGGCATCGTTACGGCAATGGTCGGCTTGCTGAATGCTCCTCGCGGCACAAGACTGTACCACCGCTTGAAAAAGGAAAATCGCTTATTACAAAGCTTTAGCGGTAACAATACAGACATTGCCATCAACTTCGTTCCCAAAATGAACTATGAAACACTTATTAATGGTTATAAGAATATCCTTAATACTATTTATTCACCCCGGCAGTATTGTGAGCGAGTCCTGACCTTTCTCAAAGAGTATAAACCTCCAAAAGTGAACAGGATTCCTCAGGTGCAGTTTTATCACATCACGGGATTTATTAAATCCGTGTGGTTTCTGGGTATCGTGGAAAAGGGGAGAAGGTATTACTGGAAGCTTATTATTTCGACCCTGTTTAAACATCCGCGGGCTTTTCCTTTATCGGTGAGTCTCTCTGTCTTTGGATTCCATTTCCGCAAAGTCGCTGAAAAACTCAGTAACACCTCAATTGAAGATATGCCAGCCTCAGGTTAATAAGGAAGCTACGGGATAAACAAAATTACCCACCTCTCTGTCATAGGCACCTCCTGTTTTAATATGCCCATCGACAGGAGTCCTGACAAATAAGGAGATTGTTTATCAACCTCACCCATTATATTTTTTATTTCGTAACCCCATCCCCCTTTGTCTCCCTCCCTTGATAACGCAGGGGGATGGTATGTAAGAGAGACTTCGCCTCTCTTTAACTCTCCTTTTTAATCTTTCCCCTTGATAAGGGGAAGGGGGATAGGTTCCTAAACGACCTCATATGCCAGGTGACATTTTGTGATTTAAAAGGCTGAATTTTCTTTTTAGTTATGTTAAAATGTAGATGGCGTAAAAAGATGGCATTCCCCCATAGCTTTTAAATTGATGATTGTCGAGGAGGCATGGTGAAAGAAGATATTGAACGTTTTTTAACTTATCTCTCCGTAGAGAAAGGGTTTTCTGACAATACCTTAGCGGCTTACCAAAACGACCTTTCTCAGTTAGCCAGTTTCGTTGAAGAGGAGGCTGCCAAGCAGGGCTTGACTCCGTCGTGGACTAATTTTAATCGGCAGGGGATGCTGAGCTATCAGCTTAATCTTAAGGAAAGGAACTATGCTGCTACCACCTTAGCCCGTAAAGTAGCTGCCGCCAAGTCTTTCTTCAAGTTTATGGTGGCTGAAGGTAGTCTGAAAGACAACCCGACACAGAATGTGGCTTCACCTAATGTAGGCAGACTGTTACCCAAACCTATTTCGCATTCTAAAGCTATGAAGTTGTTAGAGCAACCATCAAAACTATCTACACCCGAAGCAAAAAGAGATAGCGCCATGCTGACACTTTTATATGCCAGTGGTATGAGGGTTAGTGAGCTAATGTCTCTAAACGTGGGTGATGTTGACACAGAAGGCGATTTTGTACGCTGCCTCGGCAAGGGGCGCAAGGAACGCCTAATTCCTATTGCTCGGATGGCATCTTTAGCCCTGCAAAAATATCTAGAGGAAGCTCGCCCTCAAATAGCACGCAGGGACGATGAGAAAGCCTTATTTCTTAATCGGCGTGGTGATAGGCTGACCCGGCAAGGCTTTTGGCAAATATTGAAGGGCTACGCTAAAGCCGCTGGGCTGAGTGAAGAGATTACCCCTCATACTTTAAGGCATAGCTTTGCTACTCATATGCTGAGCGGTGGTGCTGACCTAAGGTCGGTTCAAGAACTATTGGGTCATGCCAATATCTCAACTACCCAGGTTTACACCCATCTTACTACCGAGCACGTCCGGCGCACCTATGAGAAATCCCACCCCAGAGCTAAATAACATATAAGACGGGGGGGCAGGGGCATTGATACTGAGTTTATAGGGAGTTCCAAAAATGCCTGATAAACCACGGCGTAGAAAAGGAAAATATTCAACCCAGAGTAAAGGAAAGAAAGGTAGGTCAAACCGACCGACTGCAGTTGTCCAGCAGCGGACAGTTGCTCAAGCTCGTGAGCCTGTTCCCCTCTCTAATGTGTCTGCTACTGCAGCAGGCATGCCAGCCCCGGTAGCAAAAACGGTCCCTGTTCGGCATCAATACATAGCTACCGAACTGCGAACCATCGGCATTCTAGCGGGGATAATGCTGGTTATTCTCATCGTGCTAGCTTTTGTTCCCCTACCTTGGTAGGGCGTTCATTATGAACTTTGAAGCAGCAAGAATCAGGTTGATTGAGCACCTTAGAACTGAGATTAAAGATGAGAAGGTATCGGCAGCAATGGCCCGCGTACCTCGAGAGCTTTTTGTGCCACCAAAGGAACAGCATTTAGCTTATGAAGACAGACCTCTATCTATTGGTCTAGACCAGACAATCTCGCAGCCTCTCATTGTTGCCCTTATGACTGAGGCACTAAAACTTACTGGCACAGAAAGGGTGCTGGAAATTGGAACTGGCAGCGGGTACCAGGCAGCTATTCTTGCTGAGTTAGCCCGGTCGGTGATTACAGTAGAGCGTCTGCCGGCCCTTGCTGAAGCAGCTAAGAAGGTACTAGCTGGCCTGGGCTACACCAATATCACAGTGCACCTGACTAAGGAGACCCTGGGCTGGCCTGAAGAGGCACCTTACGATGCTATAATAGCTACCGCTGGTGCTCCCAGAGTACCGCCTGAGCTTCTAGCTCAGCTAGCAATCGGCGGGCGGCTGGTAATTCCTGTAGGCTCGCGTTATGTGCAGGAGTTATATAAAATTACCAGACATAGAAAGAATAACACGATTCAGGATTTAGGCGGCTGTCGCTTTGTCTCTCTCATTGGTAAGGGTGCCTGGGAGGAGGAATAGAAATACTATTTATGGAAGGACGAGAAAATGGAAGCTCTTGAAGCAATTAAAACCAGGAGGAGCATTCGCCAGTACAAGCCTGACCCTATCGACGATAAAACTTTGCAAACAGTTCTGGAAGCCGCCCGATGGGCACCATCCTGGAAGAATACTCAGTGCTGGCGATTTATAGTGGTGCGTGACAGCAGCATAAAGACCGGGATAGCTAATTGCCTCATAAAATCTAAGAGGGGTGATACACTTGTTGATAATGCTGGCAGTAGGGCTATTATACAGGCACCGATACTAATTGTTGCCTGCGCTGAACTGGGTAAATCAGGCCTTAATGCAGGCGTATTTGCCACGGATAAGGGTGACTGGTACATGTTCGATGTCGCCCTGGCTATGCAGAACCTAGTGCTGGCAGCTCAAGCGATGGGACTGGGTACAGTGCACCTTGGACTATTTGAAGCTAAAAAAGTGGCTGAAATTCTGGGGGTACCGGAAGGCTTCTGCGTAGTTTCAATGACCCCTTTAGGTTACCCTGACCAGGAACCCAGAACTGTCCCGAGAAAAGAACTCTCTGAAATTGTCTTTTATGATAAATTCGGCACTTAAACAGGAGGCTATCAGAACCGCTTAAAAGCGGTTTTCCCCAAGCAGTTACTTTAAAATGAGATATAGACGGTGGCTTTTCGTTGCTATTTTCTTATTCGGCATCAGCCTGTTACTGGGTCTGGCTACCTCTGTTGATACTTTCGGCCTTCTTTCCGAGGAGGTTGCTGCTTTTGAGGAACTTGCTGATTTCCTGGCGCCACTCCCCCAAGCATCTATTTTTATCTTCATCTTTATTAAGAATGTTTCAGCGGTTTTGATAAGTTTTATTCTCAGCCCGGTTTTCTGCCTGGTGCCTGTGCTGGCACTGACTATCAATGGCTGGCTTATTGGCTTGGTTTCAACCTCAATAATTCAGGAGAAATCCCTGGGCTATCTATTAGCCGGTTTGCTTCCTCACGGCATCTTTGAACTCCCGGCTTTTATTATGGGTGAGGCGGTCGCTCTCAGCTTCGGCGTAGCAGTGACGCTAGCCCTGTTTAGAAAGGAAAGAAGAAAACTACTGCTGCCAAATCTTAGAAAGAATTTAAAGTATCTATTGATAGCACTTGCCTTACTCTTACCCGCAGCTATCATTGAAACCTATGTCACCCCCTTACTTTTAACCTGAGGTTGGTAAAAAGGAGGACACTTCATGTCTGAGTTAGGTTTAGTAGCCCCCTATTGGGTAATTGTTTTGATATGGCTGGCTAAAGTTATATTGTTAGCACTTGTCTCCACCCTTCTCGCCTGGCTTGGAATCAGGGCACTGGATGCTCTTACCCCTCACATTCATCAGCGCCAGCGAATAGGTGAAGACCCTGTTGCCACCGGACTATTCATCGCCGGCTTTTTTATCCTGGTTGGTCTTGCCATTCACGGAGCTATTACCTCACTAACTGCGGTCGTACCCCCAATACTGGGATACATCTTTGATTTTAGAACATGGGGAGTATTGGCAATAAGCTTTGTAGTAAGTCTACTCACTGGTATAGCCCTGTTCCATATTGTCAACAAGCTAACACCCAGAATACCATTTACCCGCATCAACGAAAGCCCTGTAGCAGTAGGTGCATATGTCTTTGGCTATCTCACTTTCTTTGGCTTGATACTCCATGCAGCCTTGACAGGCCCACTATGAGAGATTTTAAACCTCACCCCCTTAATCCCCCTCTCCTTAAAAGGAGAGGGGGAAGAGTAGTTGTTGAAGGGGCTTCGCCCCTTCAACCTTCCCTTTACAAACGATATCTACGAGGTAAGGCCATGCAAAGGTTTAAAGTTATAATAAGTTTAATACTGGTATTACTCGCCGGACTTGCCACCACCGGTTACGTGTCAGCAACCCCATCCGCTGGTTTCCACGAGAGAAATGGTGATGTATTTGATGACTGGGGGATATGTAGAACCAGAGGCTTTGGTGAAGACGGTTTTTATCAGGTATCCGAGACAACATTTCGTCCGGTCATAGCCTTTGAAAGCCTGGGTGAGGAAGCTGCCCTAGCCTACAGCTTGGGTGAGCAGATTGCCCATGAATATCCAGACAAACTACAGAGAGCAGAAGCAGTATTTCGTTTTGTGCAGGACAGGGTTAGCTATAATACTGATATAGACCTGTTTAAACACGGAGAGTTTGCCCAGAATGCCGATGAACTGGCTACTGCTATTGACCGGAATGGGATTGGGTACGGGGATTGCGAAGACAGTGCGGTATTACTGGCTGTTATGTACAAGGGAGCCGGATTCCGTTCAGCTATAGCAATTGGTGCTGAGCATACAGCAGCACTGGTCTACCTGCCCGACTACAAAAAGGCAAATGCGATTTTTGAGCTTGAGGGGGAAGCCGGCTGGCTCTGGCTTGAGGCAACAGGTAAAAACAATCCTCTGGGCTGGGTGCCCAACGAGTTTATCAATACCGGACTAGCGGCGTATGAAGTAACTGCGGAGGCAATAACTACCGAAAGACCATCTACTGCACCCTCAGTCGCTGTTGCCAACACTGGCAGAACAACTTTCTCTCAACCCTTTCCCTTCATAGGCATAATTGGCTTATTGTGGTTTATGTCCCTGTTTAGAAGACGACGCACTCGCCGACCGCTTTAACTAGCAAAGTTGGTTAAGTGCCTTAGCTACTTTGGCTATAGAGGTCGACTAACCCATCGCCTTGACTGCTACTTTAAAATAAACGGGGTAGCAGTTATCAAGGTTAGTTCAATGCTTACCTTGAGATAAGCTTAAATTATTTTCTCAAACCATCTAGCGGAATGAAGAAAAAAGTTCTATAATTAAATGGGTATGGAATATCCTCAGCTTACTGCTGATGTGGAGCGACTGACTGAGAGCTTGGGACAACTTCCTGATCTAGTAGCCAAGCCTGCTTTTGTCGCTGTCAGTGGTTTGCCTGGTGTAGGGAAGTCTTACTTCTGTAGCAAGCTAGCCGAGAGATTACCGTTTGTTGTTTTGGAAAGCGACATCTTACGCAAGGTACTGTTCTCCCCACCAAGTTATAGTTCAGAGGAGAATCAGCGTCTTTTTGGAGCTATACGCATTCTCATTGAGAGATTACTGAAAAAGGGGGTCTCCCTTATTTTAGATGCGACCAATCTATCAGAGCGGAATCGTGAATATCTTTATAGTATTGCTGACCGGTTAGATGTCAAGCTAATCCTGGTGCGTGTTGAGGCACCACCTCAGGTGGTGCGCGGATGGCTTGAGAGCCGCCAAGGGAATCCGGAGAGTCAATCGGACGCCGATTGGGTAACATACCAGCGGATGAAATCCTCAGTTGAGAAGATCCAGCGCAAGCACTACGCTGTGGACACGTCTCGGGATATTACACCGGTCCTGGATAAAATTGTGAAAGAGGTAAAACATTTAGAACTTAATACTTAGCTTTTATCTCTAGCAAAATTAAAATTTAGGTGTGTGAAAGGAGACCGGGGTGGAGATTAAGGTTGTTACTGGTGATATTGCCAAAATTGAAGCTGGCGCTATTGTGGTGAGCTTTTTTGAGGGGATGGAGCACCCGGAAGGTGAGACAGCTACTGTAGACAAGGCTCTGGGTGGAACTATCTCTCAGCTTATTGGCCAGGGTGAGATTAAGGGCAAGCTTAATCAAATTACGGTTATTCATAGTCTTGGCAAGCTTCCTGCAGCCAGGGTGGTAGTTGTTGGCCTGGGCAAGCAGCAGGAATTGACTCTCGACCGTGTTCGAGGAACGGTGGCTGAGACCTGCCGGCTTTTACGGCAGAAGTATGTTGAAAGCGTTGCCACTATCGCTCAAGGAGTGGGAATAGCTGGAATAACTGCGGAAGGTTCTGCTCAAGCAATGGCTGAGGGAGCTCTGCTTGGTATCTATTCCTTCCGCCAGCACATAACCAAGGCGGCTGAGTATGGCGAGATTAAGCAGCTTACCATAGTTGATGCTGATGAGGGTAGAATCCCTGATTTAGAGCGGGGCTGTAATAAAGGCAGGGTTCTGGCTGAGGCAGCGAATCTGGCTCGTGATATGGTCAATGAGCCGGCTAACTATATGACACCTACTCATATGGCCGAGAAAGCAGTCAAACTGGCCGAGACCTACGGGCTTGAAGTCAGTGTTCTCGAGCGTGAGCAGATGCAGGAATTGGGGATGGGAGCCCTGTTGGGTGTAGCTCAAGCGAGTCAGCAACCACCTAAATTTATTGTTCTAAATTATAAAGGGGGTGACTCTGGTAAAACTGATATTGCCTTACTTGGCAAGGGGATAACCTTCGATTCAGGGGGAATCTCTATAAAACCATCAGAATCGATGGATGAGATGAAGGGAGATATGGCTGGTGGTGCCTCCGTGATGGCGGCGATGAGTGCTATTGCTCAGCTTAAACCCAAGATTAAAGTTATGGCTCTCGTTCCTGCCACTGAAAACTTGCCGGGTGGCAATGCTCTGAAACCGGGTGACGTTCTGACAGCAATGGGGGGTAAGACTATTGAGATTATCTCTACTGATGCCGAGGGGAGGCTCGCTCTAGCCGATGCTCTGGGCTACGCTAATCAACACCAAGCCAAACTTATCGTTGATGTGGCTACTCTTACCGGCGCGATGGTAATAGCACTGGGTGATATATGCACCGGCGCTTTTGGCAATAATCAGGAGCTAATGGATAAGGTAATTGCCGCCGGCACTGAAGCTGGAGAGCGTATCTGGCAGATGCCAATGTATGAGGAATATAAGGAGCAGAATAAGAGTGAGGTAGCCGATATTAAGAACGTTGGCGGTAGACCAGCTGGTTCTATCACTGCGGCTCAGTTTCTTGCCGAGTTTGTTGGTGATACTCCTTGGGTTCATCTGGATATTGCCGGTACCTATATGACTGATAAAACAAAAAACTACCTGGTTAAAGGGGCTACCGGAGTGCCAGTACGAACCCTGGTGAATCTTGTCCTTTCTCTGGCTAAATAATAGTAAAGGAGATTTTGAGTTATGAAGGTTAAATGGTTGGGCCATTCATCATTCATGATTACCTCAGACGCTGGAGTGAAGGTAATCACCGACCCCTATGCGCCCATTATGGGCATGACTTATGGCGAAATAAAAGAATCAGCCGATATTGTTACCGTGAGCCATGGGCATGACGACCATAACAATGTGGCTGCGGTTCAGGGTAATCCAGAGGTGCTCAATGAGGCAGCCCCAGCAGAGGTTAAGGGGATAAAGTTTAGCGGTATTCCTACTTATCATGATGATGCTGGCGGGAGTGCCAGGGGCAACAATATCATCTTCTGCTTTGAAGTTGATGGCGTAAGGGTCTGCCACCTCGGCGACCTGGGTCACCCACTTAATGATGAGCAGGTTGCTGAGATAGGTAAGGTAGACATACTGCTAACTCCTGTGGGTGGTAATTTTACTATCGATGCCAAGGTTGCTACTGAAGTTTATGGCAAACTAGCGCCAAAAGTAGTTATACCCATGCACTATCGGAATGAGAAGTGCAGTAGCTTCCCTGTAGCAGGAGTCGATGATTTCTTGCAAGGTAAATCGGATGTAAAAAAGCTAGATGGCAGTGAGGTAGAGTTCAAACAGGGAGAACTTCCAGCTACCACTCAAATTATAGTTTTGAAATCGGCACTATAGCATTATATGGTAGATTGACTGGAGGGGTAAGGCTTGATATTTGAAGCCTCAGAGTTTGTTTTTAAGGCACCATCGACAGTGTCCAGGGCGAGACGGGTTTTGATTAAACCAAGCGCGTCCTACCCGGTGTCATACCCGGTAACTACCAGCCGGGAGATTCTATCAGTAATAATAAGAGGCATTAGGCAGGTCAGTGATGCCGATATTTTGCTGCTTGAGGGCACGGCTGGCGGAGGTTCAATTTACCCAATATACCAGGCCTTAGGCTATGACTTCCCACGGGTATTGATGCTGGATGTAAAGGATTGCATCTGGGTGGAGGTGGATAATCCCTTGCCCAAGCCCTTGGCGGTGCCAACCTTCTGGGTACCTAATGTTATTCTATCCAGCGACTATTTGATATCGGTGGCTCCGTTAAAGATTATTAAGGGAAGGGGTAGCCTCAGCATAATGAATATGCTTACCTTGCTACCGAGTGCCAAGTATAGTGGCGGACCACAAGGAGGATGGGAGGCCTTGTACGGTCTGGGGATAGATCGGGTGATTACTGACCTTTATTTTACTTTACCCTTTGACCTGGGAATTATAGAAGCTCGTCAGAAGTTTGATAGCTGGGGTGACCCGGTTCAGGGTGAGATTGAGGAGTATGGTAATGTGTTTGTTGGTGAGCCTTACGAGGTAGATTGTGAAGCCTCAGAGGTAATGAGGCTTAAGGCGGATTATCTTGACTTGATTAGGGAAGCCAAAGTGGACCTCGAGACTTAAGAACTTACGCTGGAAAGTAATTTTGTGGATATGGAAGATATAAGTCCTGACCAAAGTAACCCATACTGGTTTATTGACTTAGATTGGTTTCAGTCTAATAATCGCTCCTTCTCCGCGTTAGCTGAGCGGTGCTTGTGTGTTAAGTGTCGCAGGCGGCTAAAGATGGGGAAAGAAGAGATTCCGGCGGATAACCTTTTGGCTGCTATCAAAGATTGCTGCTCTCAGGAACCCCGTTTTATTACTGGTGAATTACCTATTCTGGAGAGCATATTTCGCCTTTTCCTGGCTAACGGCAACCAGCCCCTTGGTTTAGAGGAGCTGGGCAGGCAGTTAAGTGAATGGCGGGCTGAAAACCCCTACTACACTTCAGTTGAAGTTTTATCTCGCCTCCTTGAGAGTGACCAGTTCTATGGGCTGAAACAGGTTCTGGGAGCGAGTGAATCAGACAGCTACAATCCTCTAAAGTAATTGAGATATGTGGTTTTTGATGTTATCTACTAGCGGAATAAGCTGCCGTATCTCGTTAGCGGTGTGCTTATAGCAATCGTATCTAGCAGTTTCGCTGACCTGCTTGAGCTTGCTGTAGTCGACTTCTATTGTCTCCAAGTCTGTTCGGTAGACACGGCGCATAGCCCATTTCCTCTGTTTATGCTCGTGGTAATGATGTCCCTTAGTAGCCAGAAAGGCTTCAACCCAATGAAGTGCCTCGTAAAACATACCGGTAGGTGCCCAATCTGTATAAGGACTAGTATCTAAGTCTATACTTGCCCAAAAGTCTCGGTCATGTATAGCCCAATTCAAGTGCTCGTCTTTTTGAGGCATCCTATTACCTATCGTGGGAGTCTAATAGCTCTGGTGGGCGCTAACTGCTCTACATCGCGACCACAACGATATATTACATGGAACTCAATAAGAAATGGGGGACTTTCACCGGAAACAAGTGTATCAAATAGGTCTCCTTCTGCCTCCACTATTTGATGAAGTATAGCAAGGTCATGTTCTGGGATTACCACCCATACATCAACGTCATCATCTTCAATATCAACATAGATGTCTTCCACAGAAAGATTAGCGTACAGCTTATCTTTGACAAGAGAAAGCCATCCATTAATAGTCTGGTCTGAGGAATCAAGACCGACTTCATTGTCTACACTGTCCTCCGGCAGTGGTTCTTCATATCCCATCAAAATCGTGGGCGGCCAATGCCTAGTCACGGCTTGCTCTCCACTCTTAACTATTTCGCCCTCGATGTCTACTGAATTTGCTATAGTCATTACAATTATCTCCCTTGGATGCAGTCTACGGTTTCTTTTTTAGGTTGTCAGGTGACCTTACTGCTAAGACATTCTTGGACTTAACTACGTACACAGGGTTTCCCTCGTTATCATATTCGTCCGGTACTTTAAGAATGTCACTTACAACCATTTTTATTTTAACAGAACTTCCATCCATTAGCTGGTATTCATTCCAGTCTTCTTTGCGAATTTGAAAATCTACCTCAGTGGCATCAACTTCCTGTCCTTTATAAGGCACCTTTGGCATCTTACTGACCTCCTTCCTTCGCAATGTAGTTAGCGCATAGATTTATAGTTACTAAAGAAATATTTATAAAAACATTTATTATTATATCACGATTACGATACTTAGCAAACCAAGATATGTCAAGTTAATACCTTACACTGAAATCAGAATAACTTCCAGTATATTCCGACCAGTCACTCTCTACTCTCTCCACTCTGGCCCTGCGTGGTCCGACCTTAAGGTGGTCAATCAGCTTTTCCAGTTTTTCTCTTTCCCCTTCAGCGTGGACTTCTACCGCTTCTCTATCGCGTAAGTTGCGCACGTAGCCGGTCAGGCCTAGCTCTATAGCGTGTCTCGAGGTGAAGACACGGAAGAAGACACCTTGAACTCGACCATATATCGTTAACGTAACTGAGGCTGAATCAGCCATTGCTCTATCTTACGAGGAACCTGAGGGAGAGATAATTTTTATCCAGTCTGTTCAAGCCTTGCCGGTGAGCCAGTTTAAGGGCTTCGTCAAACTCCTCTTTAAGCACGGGACGAGAAAGCTGCGGGATGGTGAAGGCTTGGTGGCACGGGCGGTACTGAGCCATAATGTTCAGGTAGGTATTGGTAGAGACCTCCTGGGCGAGGAAACGCACTATCTCCTCGGTCCCGGCCAGCCGGTTGGGTAATACCAGGTGGCGCACCAGAAGACCGCGTTGAGCTATACCCTCTTCGTCTATCTGAAGGTCGCCTACCTGATGGTGCATTTCCTTGATGGCATCTCTATTTACTTCCGGGTAACTTTTTACCCCGGATAGTTGCTCGGCGGTTTTTTCATCGGAATACTTCATATCAGGCATATAGATGTCAATAATTCCGTCCAGTAACTCCAGGGTTTCCACAGCATCGTAGCCACCAGAGTTGTACACCAGGGGTAAATGAAGCCCCATACTGGCTGCCAGTTCCAGGGCGTCGAGGATATGAGGTACTACATGGGTTGGACTTACCAGGTTTATATTGTGGCAGCCCCTTGCCTGCAGGGAGAGCATTATTCTAGCAAGCTCTTCACTTTCTACGTTATAACCCTCGCCTAATTGGCTGATGGTATAGTTTTGGCAGAAGACGCACCGTAGATTGCAGTAGGTAAAAAAGATGGTTCCTGAGCCATGTTTTCCGACGAGAGGTGCTTCTTCTCCAAAGTGGGGTCCATAGCTGGAAATTATAAGCTGGCTGGTGATATGGCATTTCCCCTCTTCACCAGCCAGGCGATTAATCTCACAGTGGCGAGGGCACAGGCGGCATGCTTGTAGGATTGATTTAGCTTTCTCAGCCCGAGCCTTTAGCTCTCCAGTACTATGAAGCTGTTGATAAGCTGCTATCTGGCTTATTCCTCCTCTTCTTTTCGTTCCTTCTTTCCCTTCTTGATTACATCTACAATCATCGAGGGTGGCAGGATAGTGGTTGCCAACTTCTTTTTAGTATCCTTTTTCGCTTTTTTGGGCTCTCTGTGTCTATAATCTCGTCTGCCCATAATGACACCTCTATATGAGTGTTGGGTTACAAAGATTCTCAATTAAAGTTTAGCAAAGAAGGGCTATTGTGTAAAGCTGTTTGAGAAGGCCGCTGAAAAAGGGAGGAGGACTTTTTCAGCGGCCTCTTGAGAGTCTTTCTAGCGCTAACCGGGCAGCTACAGTCTCAGCTGCTTTCTTGCTCTTACCCGAACCCCTGCCCAGCACAGCTTCACCCAGTCTTACCTCAACAGTAAATGTCTTGCTGTGGTCTGGGCCTGTTGCTTCTATTTCATGGTAAGTAGGTGTCTGTTGTTCCCTGGATTGGATAAGTTCCTGAAGCTCTGATTTATAATCAACTACTGTGCCCCGGCTGACTACTTTCTGTAGCTCTGCATCAAGTAACCTCAGGATAAAGTCCCTGGTGGTAGATGTACCTTGGTCAAGGAAAACGGCGGCGATTACTGCTTCTAAAGCAGAAGCCAGATTGGCTGGTTTATTCTGCCCACCGCTTGCCTCTTCCCCTCTTCCCAGATATAGGTAATCGCCAAGCCTAATAGCTCTTGCCATACGGGCCAGTGTTTCCCGACGAACCAGAGCAGCACGGAGCTTGGTCATCTCTCCTTCAGCAAAGTGGGGGTAGTCTTGATATAGTTTTTCAGCAACTATTAAGCCTAAAACGGCGTCACCCAGAAATTCAAGCCTTTCATTAGAGGTTGGAGTAAGACCTGGATTCTCGTTAAGATAAGAGCGGTGAACCAGGGCGTGCTCCAGCAGTGATGGGTCATTAAAGACGATTCCCAGAGTCTGTTGCAGGGTAGCTAAATCAGCCAAAGCCGGTTTCCTTTCCTAAAAATAACCAGAATTCAGCATAAACGCTTAAGCTGGTCATGTCAAATGGTTACTTATACGGTGGCAGTCTAATTTACGTGAAAGTAAACCAGCTTGAGTTACCGGGGTACCGGCATGTATGAAGGTGCCTTAAGGGATGGAATTGATTATTACAGGTTTTCCTCCAGCCACTGAGCAACATCAACCCCCACAAATGGGATTCCTTTAGTAAAAGCCATTCCCTTTGTAAATACTACCATCTTATTTTGCATATCAATCGAACATGCCTGGATGCAATGCCAGTTCCCATCTGAGTCTTTCTCGAAAGCAGAAGCAGGTGATACCTCTTCGCCAACTGTCTCTTGTAAGACCAGGTCATCAATGAATCCTTTATCTATAGCAATTTTCCCCTCACTCTGTATCGCAGCTTCCTTTGAGCCGTAGGGACCTCTTACAATTCCACCCTCCCAGAGTTCCTCAACCTGCCAAGTGATTTTACCTTCGATTTGAGATATTCGGTAACGTTTCTTATTATTACCTGCCATTTTACTCTCCTTTTATTCCTAATCTGTCCGTATATTTAAACGGTCATCAGAAATATGGGGATAAAAGTATAATTATTCCATGCCAAGTTGTCAAGTTAATCCGTAATCCAATTGCTACCAATATAACTGTGAATCTGCTATGTGTGGCAAGAAAGGTAAGAAAAAACCTGGTGGTAAAGTGTTAACCAAACTGTTAACAGTGTTAACCAGAGTGAGGTTGATGTTTGTGCTTGATTTGGATATAATTCTTCATAAGCTGGGGAATCGTCTAGCGGTAGGACACCGGACTCTGGATCCGGCAGGGAAGGTTCGAATCCTTCTTCCCCAGCCAAGTTGGAGGCATTCCGAACTTCGCTTTGAGAAGGAGCAACTTGTTCCTGCTTTACAGCGATGGCTCGCATCTTGTCTAGCCATAAACCCTAGCGGATGAAAGTAATAGAGCTACCAGAGTTGAATCACGAATATAGCAGGGCTTGTGTGCCCTTATCAAGGCACTCTACCAAGACCATATTTTAGAGTACCTTCTCAAGAACTTGTATGAGCGTATCACAGATATAGAGGCACCGGGGCGACAATTTCCTAATGGGATTTGATTGGCGTCCAACAAGCTGCAAGAAAGGAAAGGGGGCTGGGGGATTTGAGCCCTCCAGCCCCCTCCTCTATTCGACTGTCTCTAAGATGCCAGGCTTAGTATCCCATGGATTTCTTCAGAGCCGTGTCATACCAAATGTAGCAAAGGTATTGATTCGGGGTAAAATAACCCCCACCACCGCTTGAACCGTAGAAATTCTGCAGCCATGGCCACCACATGAAGTATGAATGTCCTACTGGTGGCCATATGCAAACGGCTTGCTCGAGAATGAATGGGCCTATCTCCTTCAGTATTCGCCCAACCTCGGCATCGTCCTTGCCAATGACCCTGCCAATCGCTTCATAGGCCGCTCTGGTACGTTCGTGTTCGTAGTACGTGTGTGTCCACGTACTCTCTTTACGCACCGTAAGCATCCTGAAAGGTAAGTTAACGTTCTCGTGAGAATAGATCATCTCTTCGTGAGTCCTACCCATCGTTATACTATTGAAGACACCGGATTCCAGAGGTTTAATCTCCATATCAACACCGACATCAAGGAAGTACTCCCTAATCAAACACAGGAAGTCCACATGTCCAGTTGCGCAAACCACTTGGGTCTTAAAGCCGTCAGGATATCCTGCATCAGCCAGAAGCTGCCTCGCCTTATCCGGGTGATAGGTAAACATGTCCTGGACTACCTGGGACTGCTCCTCAAGCGGGGTGAAAATGGGCTCCATTACCTTCGTGGGATAGTAGGGATAAGCAAATAGGTCGGCATGACCCTTATAGTACTCCTCTACTAACTCCGGCTTGTTTATAGCCATGTTCAGTGCCTGCCGGACCCTGACGTCTTTGAAAGGTAGCTCCGGCTTGTCTACCCTACCAGATAGGAAAAAGGACGGCGATTCTTGACGAGTTATATACTGTATCTCAGGGTAATTCTTCATAATCAACTCTGCGTCTTCCCAGAGAACATTTCCCAAGTAATCAAGCTTGCCTGTCCGAAAAGCCGCCAGTTGGCTAGATTTGTCAGGTATTATCTGCGCCTTCATGCCGTCCAGGTAGGGTAACTGGTTCTCCGGGTGGAGAGGGTCATACTGCCAGTAGTTGGGGTTCCTTACGTAGGTCAGAGAACTGCTAGTAATATAGTCCATCAGCATATACGGCCCTGTCCCACAGAAATTCCTCCAGTCCTTTATGTCTCCGTATTCCTCTACCGCGTCAGGCGAAACATGCCAAATATACTCACCGATTACCAAAAACATCATCCCCTGCATTTCCGGAAGAACCTTGACTTCAACCGTATACTTATCAAGCACCTTTATGGATGTTGGGGCGTACCCTTGAGGTGTGTAGTTAGGGTAAATATAACCTCCGGGCATTGTGAAACTCCGATTTATGTTCCAGGCCACATCCTCGGCGGTCATCTCCCTGCCGTTTGTCGGCGGCTTATCCCACCAGTGAATCCCTTTGCGGATATGATAGACAATGGTTTCATCATCGGGCATCTCCCAGCTTTCAGCAAGTTGGCCTGTCAGCAGCTCTGTACGGTAACCAAAACCGGCGTCCCAGCTATACTCGCCGGTGCCTGCTGGCCCCTTTGTCCAGTCTCCCCCTATCATTTCTTCACCCATATGGTTTGTGGATTTCATTAACCGGAAGTAACCCGGATCCCAGCCCGACGGGTCTCCCCCTATTATGGTGTATATACCTTCATACTTTGGCACTTCTGGAGGCAGCAGCCCCTCTTCCTCTGTAACCACCTCTTCCTCCACCTCTTCTTCCGTTACTATTACTTCCTCCTCTCCCACCTCCACTTCTCCCTCCGGTTCTGCTTCGCCACAGGATGCCATCACCAGCGATAGTACCATCAGGCAGCTCACCAGAATCCATATAATTTTCTTCTTCATTCTCATTTCGCCTCCTCTCTTAATTTGAGAAGCCTACATTAATCAATCCTTTCTTTATGTCCTCGCCTATTCAACTATAATCTTGTACCATTTCATTTGTCTTTCTCCTAGGCATCACCTCCTGCGTGGCCCCGCCGCTAAGGCCAGGTACCTCAAGGCTTCGGACACGACTGGGGGAATGGTTGGTATTTAAGCTGGGATGAGCTTCTTACCCTCAGCACCCTGGTTTCCCCACGATATTTCTGAAGCTTGCTGGTGGCTAGTCTCTATCAAACTAAAAAGGCACCAGCTACCGCTACATCGTATAGCAAGGCTGATGCCCTTCGCACGCACATATCGTCTCTCCAGCTTTATTGTGTTCTTGCTTATTCTAAAGGTTGGTTGATAGTTTAATCCTGTTCTGGGAATTTGTCAACCACGATTGAACTGAACCCTACCACATATCCTATTGACAATTGATATTCGAAAAACTAAACTATAATACTTGAATACTTGCAACGTAGTATGGTGGCAGTCTTTCCAAAGGTACACTGTATGACCGTTAAGAGAACATTCAGTAGTGGCCAAGTAGATAGCAGAGACTGTACTCTAAGAGCGACGAATAAGAGAGAGGAGTAAATTTACTATGAAGACCAAGATACTTGATAGTTTCGATGAGGCGGTAGCCGATATTTTCGATGGAGCTGTAATAGCTTTCTCCACTTTTGGTACCGCCAGCCAGGCTATGAACCTCTGGGAAGCACTCTACAGAAAAGATGTTAAGGACTTGACCGTCATCGGCAACATGGTGATGCCTTTTAGAGAAGGAGGAGCTCTTCCCACCTATGGACCCACTGACTGCGTGCTGCAGCCAGGCAAGGTAAAGAAG
>CAYNFT010000038.1:0-13597 GCA_964396535.1 uncultured Dehalococcoidales bacterium
AGGTCAAAGAGTATATCCAGGGTACACCTTCTCTCATATTTGGGCTCGCAAACCGGCATGCCAACATGGAAGCTCCACTTTTCCATCCCGATGGGATAGTTAAAAAAGTAGCCCTGTGATGAGCTTGGGTCCAGATTCTCAAGGAAGTGGCATTCAGGTAGTACTATATCGGCGAACCCCTCGGTGGTCTCATTGTGGACTGTGTTAATGGAGAATGTAAAGGGCACCTTCTTGAGGAATTCCTCAGCCGGTTTTGGATTGCCGGCACTCATTACCGTGTTGGCGCCATAGAGTGCCAGGGCTAGGGGCTCGTAGGGACGTCCAACATTGCTCCATATCTCATCCCAATCGTCACAATAAGGATATGGGTTCCTGCCGGCATGAGGGAAGATGTCGGTGAAGTTCAATAGACCAGGGCCGGTTGATTCCGGTGGCGGCCATGGTGCTTTGGAGAACCAGACCCCCGGCGTTAGCATTCCATCATAACTGGCATAGGGCTGAAAGCTGGGACGACCTGTTTCGGGATGTCCAAAACCCCTCACCGTCCCTGAGCCAAGTATGCCACCACAGACGTCCTGATTACCCAGTAGCGAGTTCAACAGGGTCAATGCCGCGTACTGGTGGAAGCCGTTAGTATGCGTATTCACACCCTTGTAACCGACGACGCAGGCCGGTCTATAGGGTACCTTCTTGCCGTTAATCTCGATGGTGCTGCCTATTTTGGCTTCGTTAACGAGCTCTCGGGCCAGCCGCCTTATCGTATTTTCGGGTACGGTGCTAGTTTCAGCCGCCCATGCCGGTTCATATTGCTTGAGATGGTTCTTCAAGAGGTGGAAAGCCGGGTGACACTTGATTCCATTGACCGTGTATTCCCCCTCCAGGGCAGGGTGGGTCAGGGTCGGGTCATCGTAGGTCTTGGCTTTGCCATCATTTTCATCCCAGATGAGCGGGTGCCCGCTTTCTTTATCTCTCACGAACACCCTGTCAGGACCGACCAGGTAAGGTCCGTTTGTCTTGCCCCTGATGTACTCCGTATCGTAGGTTCCAATCTCATTCACGATAAGGTTGGCCATTGCCAGGAATACAGCCAGGTCAGTGCCCGGCAGAATGGGTATCCACTCCGTTGCCTTACTCCCAGAGATATAACCCACCGGATCCATCACGACAGTTCTCATTCCCCGGTCTCTGGCTTCAGCCCCCAATCGTATTGCCGTAGCCAGCATGCGCCCACCGGCTACCCCCTCGTTACCCCCGCATCGAAGCACAAAATTGCAGTACTTGTAGTCAGGAAGTATATCCCAAGCAGCATGCACCTGTGCATCGATGTGATGAGCTACAGCGCCACATGCCGTCCCAACTCCACCCGCAGCTCGATTAAGGGTGCCGAAAGAAACGAAGAACCCTCCGGCTAACAGTGTGGCTTTAAATGTTGTACCGGGGCTGGGTGTAAATCCCCAGACCAGCTGCCTGGGGTCTGTCTCTCTTATCTTTACGAGCTTTTCGGCAATCGTGTCCAGTGCCTCGTCCCACGAGATTCTCTGCCATCCCGGGTCTTCCCCGATTCCTTTCTTGGGATTCGTCCTCTTCACCGGGTAGTTCACCCGATTAGGGTCATGATAGTCCAGTATGGTAGCCACACCCTTCCCGCACAGCCCCCCTTGACCACCCAGGTCACTCTCCGGAATGCCTTCTATGGCTACCGGCCAACCATCAACCACTCTTACCTTCGCCCCACATACGCAGTAGCACCCTCCACAAATAGTATATGCCCAGTAATCCTTATTGCCACCCTTAGCAAAAATCCTGTAATCTTCTCTTTCCTTGCGGAGCTTTTCGTTCAGTATCTCTTCTTCCATTGTGCGCAATATAGCACTACCACTACTTACAGTCAATGTAAGGCAGAGGAGGTTTTACAGCAAAAAGATTAAAGGGGCGAAGCCCTTTTAATAAAACTAAAAGGTGAGGGGTTGGTAAACAATGTCGGCTAGAGAGGATGGGTAAAAAGGAACGTTTTTGTGAGGTGGTTGACTTGGCAAAGGTCAATATTATGAATTAGTATATATGGTAAAATGAACTACATTATTTTGACAAACTAACATTAAGTGGTAGAATACCACTTATCTGATTAGCTTATAGGTAATTGGGAGGCAGATTAAGCACTAATCCCGAAATGGACAGAGGAGGTGAATATGGAGCTGGGTCTGAAGGACAAGGTAGCGCTGGTAACCGGGACTGGCAGTCAAATAGGTATGGGCAAAGCTATAGCCTTAACCCTGGCGAAAGAGGGATGTAACATAGTTTCATCTGATATAGATATCGAGGGAGCGCAAAAAACAGCAGATGAGGTAAAAGCTTTAGGACGTAAGGCTATCGCTCTGAAAGCTGATATAGTCAATAGTAGTGAAGTTAACGACACGGTAAAAGCAGCACTGGCTGAATTTGGCAAAATAGATATACTGGTAAACACTGCCGGCGGGACCGCCGCCGCAGGACCTTTACATCAGGCCCAAGAAGAGAGGTGGCAGAAAGATATAGCGGTCAACTTTTTAGGTTCGATGTACTGTGCCAAGGCAGTTCTCCCTGGCATGATGGAGCGTAAATATGGTAAGATTGTCAATTTTTCGTCTGCCGTTGCCTTAAATGGTATGCTTGGCTCCAGTTCTTACGCCGGGTCCAAGGCCGCAGTCATAACCTTCACCAAGTGCCTGGCATTGGAAGCAGGTCCCTCGGGAATAAACGTAAACTGTCTGGCCCCGACGATGGTTATGACCAATTTTGGAACTCATGCCACTATGGACCCTAAAAGGGTAGAAGAGATGGCAGCGCGATTGACTTTAAGGAGGCATACTACAACTCAGGATATAGCAAATGCGGTAGTCTTTTTTACATCAGATATGTCCAGTGGCATAACAGGACAGGTTATATCAATATAGATGGCAGTTTTTGAAATCGAACCCAAAACAGACACAAGGAGAACACTATGAAAACAAGAAAATTGGGCTCAACTGACCTCTACCTGTCAACGATAGGACTCGGGACCTGGCCAATGGGAGGTGTTTCTGCCGGAATGCATTGGGGACCACAAGATGACAAAGATTCAATAGATACCATTGTGCGTGCTGTTGACCGGGGAATTAACTGGCTGGATACTGCTGGAGCCTATGGACGAGGTCATTCTGAAGAAGTCGTCGGCATGGCTCTAAAAGAATTGCCTGAGCGACCAATTATCGTAACCAAATGCGGCTCAACGCCGGAAGATAATCTTGAGCCAAAGAACGTGCGGGCTCAGTGTGAAGCAAGCTTGAAAAGGATGGGAATAGATGTCATTGACCTCTTTCTGGCACATTGGCCAACACCCATAGAGTATATGGAGGCGGGGTGGCAGACCTGTAGCGAACTGGTCAAAGAGGGTAAGGTTCGCTATATTGGAGTATCCAATTTTACCATAGAACAAATGGAGAAACTGCAACCTATCCATCCTATTGCTGCCATGGAGCCACCATACAGTATGATTCAACGCAGAATCGAAAATGAAATTCTGAACTATTGCCGCAATCACAATATGGGAGTTGTGGTATATAGTCCTTTGCAACAGGGGGTACTAACCGACGCCTTTAAAAACCTTGTGCTGGCTGAGGGTGACTTCCGGCGTAATAATCCCAACTTTCAGGAACCGATGCTCAGTCTCAACCTTAAGTTAGTTGAGGGGCTAACCCCTATCGCCAGGAAGCATGGTAGAAGTGTTGCCCAGCTGGCTATTGCCTGGACTTTAAGGCGTCCTGAAGTAACCTCAGCCCTTAACGGTGCAAGGGTGCCGTCTGAAATTGAAGATAGTATTCCTGCTGGAGACTGGGAACTCTCTCAGGAAGACATCGCTGCAATCGAAGAGCTGCTGGAAAAGCGGCAAAAAGAGCTTCCTCCCCCACCTCCCCCCGGAGGTCCGCCTGGAGGTCCTCAGGGTAGAACCTAGCGTAAATGGGAGGGAATTTAATAGAGAATCCTGCTTGAGTACTCAAATACAATAAAATGGAGGGGAAAATAGATGAAAATTACCAAAATAGAAGGTATACCCTGTTCCTTGCCCCGTAAGGAAGGTGGCAGGGGTTCCAACGTTGTCCTCGTAAAATTGCATACCGATGAGGGTATCATAGGGGCAGCCGACGGCGGTACGTGTGGTCAGGATGCCGTTATGCTCTCTCTTAAGCTCCAGGGACCAATGCTTCTTGGTGCGAATCCCCTCGACATCGGGATAATCATGAACAGGCTCTCCAGGGGATTCGGTGGTGTTAACGCTACTGCAATGGGAACCATAGACTTCGCATTGTACGATATCGTAGGAAAGGCGCTGAATCAGCCGGTCTACCAGCTTCTGGGTGGAAAAGCTTGCGAGAAGCTTGCTATCAGCGTGATGATTTCGCATGGGACACCTAAAGAGAGAGCGGCACTAGCGGAAAGGGTGGTGGCAGCTGGTGTTCGCAATATAGTGTGCAAGGTAGGGCCAGGATGGGGAACCGCCTCAGTCTTTGAGGACGTGGCCAATTTGAAAGCGATTAGAGAAGCAGTTGGCGATGAAATATACTTAGGGGTTGATGCCAACGGTGGCCTGGACTACTCCACGGCGCTGGACCTTAGTCTGAGGTTGGAGCAAATTGATATATACAAGGTTGAGCAACCCGTGCCACGGTGGGATGTCGACGGCTTAGCCCGCCTCCAGAAAAAACTACGTACCCCGGTATGGGCTCACGAATCCGCTATAGAAATTCCCGGCCTGATGGAGTGTATTAAAAAGGATGCTTGCGACGGTGTATGTATTAAGGTAGTGTGGACAGGCGGGATTTTCAACTCGCTGAAGTGGGCCGCTATCGCCGAGGCCGCCAATTTGTCGATTTCCTGCGGCTCTATGGTAGGCTCCGGGTATGAGGCTGCAGCCCAAGCACACTTCCTTGCCGCCGACCCGTGGATGAGCAAGATTGCCCACGCCAACCTCGGACCTCCACTGCTTCACGACCAGTGGGACACCACTAACCCACCCATACATGATGACCTTGCGAAAAACCCACCCGTATATAAGGACGGTTACTTCTACCCACCCGATGGTCCCGGTTTAGGACTCGAACTAAACGAAGAAATCATTCCCAAGCTCATATCTCCAGGCATGGCGCCAATAGTTATAGAATAATAGATATCCATACAGTGAATGACCATAAAGGTAATTGATAGGTATTCAGTGGGTTTTCTTCCAGCGTGGTCATTCACTATCCTTGAGAAAGAATGGGGACAAGGAGAAGGTGCCAATGAGTGAAATTACCCGAGAACTAGCCAGGTTTGCCTTTGAAACTAAATGGGAGGATTTGCCAGCACCTATTGTAAAAGAAACAAAACATGTCCTTATGGACTCGATTGGATGCGCCCTGGGAGCGTTATCCACCGACAAAGGGAAAATGATGGCAGCTCTGGGCAGGAGGTATGGGGGACCACCAGAGTCATCAATAATCGGCCTGGGTGATAAGGTCTCCTGCTCTAACGCCGCACTTGCTAACGGTGAATTAATGATAACCCTGGATTATCACGATATCATTGCCGGCGGTCACGATGGTGTGTATGTTATCCCGACAATACTGGCGATAGCTGAGAGCGTTGGGGCATCAGGAAAGGACTTAATTCTGGCTACAGCTTCAGGCCTTGAAATTTCAGCGAGGCTGGCCAGAGCTGTGGGCAGGCATAATATCACTCCTCAAGATGTCCAGAGACAACAAAGTAGTCAAAGAGGAATTACTGGAAATGCCTATTCTAATTTTGGTGCTGCCGCTGGAGCCGGGCGACTCCTGAAGCTGGACGACGAGAAAATACTTCATGCTATGGGTATAGCCGGTCACCTTTGTATGGTTCTATCATATGGGAGATGGGGAGCCGGTGGGCACAGGTATATGGCTAAATACGGGGTACCAGGATGGCAAAGCACGGGCGCAGTTACGGCTGCACTGCTTGCCGAGATGGGATATACCGGGGATACCACGGTACTTGATGACCCGGAACGCGGGTTCTGTTATTACGTAGGTTACCCGAACTGGTACCCAGAGGAGATAACACAAGACCTGGGTAAGACCTGGTGCTTCAACTATAGACTGCACTATAAGCCGTATCCCTGCTGTGGCGTGTTTCATTCTGCACTGGACTGCTTTTACGATGTTATTGAGCAAAACAATCTTACGCCCGAGGAAATAGAAAGCGTTAAGGTTTTCGGTCGCGGGGGTATGCCTGCACCGAGGACGGATTCGCCATCGACTGCCAATAGAGAAATAGAGGGCATCTCTGCTGCACAATTTAACATGCCTTATAACATTGCCGTCGCTGTGCATAGAGTCAGGATAGGAGTAGAGTGGCTTGACCCGGATACGATGAGAAATCCAGAAATTCTTAAATTTATGGATAAAGTCACCACTGAGGCGGACCCTGATTATGCTAAAAAGTATGCGGAGGAACTGGAAAAGAATCCCGCAGCCGCTCTCGCCAAAGTCGAAGTAGCAGCCAGAGGCAAGGCATTTACCGTAGAGAGGAAGTATCGGCGAGGCACCACCGGCACAGAGGCTGCAGCGACTGACGATGATTTAATTGGGAAGTTCCGGCACAACGCCGTAAGGATTCTAACCAAAGCTAAAATTGAACAAGCGATAGAAGCTCTATCAGGGCTGGAGAAGATTGATAATGTTTCACAGCTTATGCGTTATGTCACTCTGTAATCTAAGAGCAACATAATACTAAGACGTCAATACAACCCAGAACTCAAACAACACGTATGGACGCAAGATAAATATCATCGATTTGTAGGTCAATAAGTGCAAAAAACAGCTATCGGTAGCTTTGGAATAGCGGTTAATATCATGGACTGGAAGAGGTAACTTACAAATGTCCGGAGCATTAGATGGTATAAGGGTAATAGACTGCGGAGTGGTCCAGACAGGTACTACTGCTGGAACGCTCCTGGGTGACCTTGGAGCTGACGTAATCAAAGTGGAGCCTCCCGTCACCGGTGAAATGGGACGAGGCATAGAGATTCTTGCCACAGCAGCAAGCCGTATTCAACCCGGGGGCAGTCACTTTGAAGTGTGGAACCGGAATAAGAGGGGTATCACAATCAACTTGACCAAAGAGCGTGGACGGGAGATATTCTACCGTCTGGTCAGCACCTCCGACGTGGTACTAAATAACTGGCGGAAGGGCGTAGCCGAACAATTGAAAGTGGATTATGAGACGCTGCTTCAACATAATCCGAAGATTATTTACGCTTATGCCAGCCCTTGGGGCTTGAAAGGCCCGGAGAGTGAAGACCAGGCTATGGATTTTACTGCCATAGCTCGCTCTGGAATGGCTTATCAAGCCGGTGAGCCCGACGACCCGCCAACGATATTCGTTTCCGGATATGCTGATACCACTACCGGAATAATACTAGCTCAGGGGATACTGGCAGCACTGGTGGCTCGAGAACGAACGGGTATTGCCCAGAGGGTTGACGTTTCGCTACTGGGTAGTATGGTGGCTGGCTTGGAAAGACACCCCGTAAATACCAGAGCTCACTCCGGTGTGGAGATGCCAAGAAGAGACCGAACGAAAATGGGGAACCCGTTATGGAATTACTACAAATGCGAAGATGGGAAATGGATTGCTTTAGCCATGCTTGCCGCCGATAGATACTGGTCTTCTTTTTGTAAGGCCCTCGGTATTGAAGAACTCGAGCATGACCCGAGGTTTAGCGATATAGAGGTAAGAAGCCAACTACAAAATTCGGAAACGCTAATTCGGATTCTGGACGGTATCTTTGCCACCAAGCCTCAGAACGAATGGCTTGGAATATTGAGAGAACACAAGCTCATCTGTACGCGTATTCAAACTATTTCTGAATTACTTTCTGACCCTCAGATACTGGAAAACGAATATATCATAGATTATGAACACCCAGTTTTTGGGCAGATAAAGACAGTGGGCTTTCCCTGGAACTTCAGCGCAACGCCGGCAAGCTTACGACTACCAGCACCCCAGCTGGGACAACATACTGAAGAAATCCTGCTTGAGCTTGGCTATTCCTGGGATGATATCGGCAATCTTAGAGAGCAGGAAGTAATCTAAATTTCGCCAAGGTGCAGCATGGATTTCAGATTCAATCTACAGGCAAGGCCCTCGTAAACTCATCACTTAGCACGCTATCAAGCCATCGGTAGTCTGTAGATATTAAGGAATAAAGCTTGTCATGTTTTCTGCTCCTCATCGAGTGCACTGGAACTGTACGAGGACGCAAGTAAAATATGCCCGAAATAAAAAGGCCTGTCTACTCTCTTGACGTATACCGGGCAATGTTGTATCCCCTTTGGAAGGCAGATAATGGCGGAGGTGGTTATTGTGTGTTTTTCCCATTCTTCTCCTAACGCTATCTCAACTTCACCCCCGAGTTCCGGTAAATTCTCAGAGTCAGCAGGAATGAAAAATAGAATTTCATCGCAATTGTGTTTATGGGGTGGATCGGCCAGCACATGAGGTGCTAAGATGCCTACAAAATTGAAATTACAGTTGATTTTGCCAATTCCAGACATTAGTTCTTCGGTTATACTAACACCTGGTGCTGTGGTGGGTTTCCTCTGAGGTGCTTCGCCTCTCGGTTCTGTTAATATATACTTATCATATTTTAATTCAGCCATTTTCCTGAATTCTCCTCTATATAATATTGATGTCATTATGCCAGCCCGTAAGATACAAGAGCTAGTTAGATATCGGCTTTCTTACGTATTCGGGTGCAAGGTAGATATTACAAAACAGGATAGGTTTGCTGATTTTAACGAAGTTAAGGGGGCAATGAATTAATCCCTTTGGGATACAGATGACTGTGGATGTGTCGATTATATGTTTCTCCCCTTCTTTGCCTAACGACAGTTCGATTTCTGCTCCGAAATCCTTTACATCTGCCGGGTTACCTCCAATAAAAATCAGGAATTCATCAAAGTCGTGTGAATGAGGTTCCTCTATCATAAGAGTGGGTTGTGAAATGTACTTCCAGTTTAGACGATGCTGGATTCCACCCCAGTCTTTCAAACCTTCTAAGACTGCCGGTGTTACCACTGATATTTCCGGACGTGACTTTTCCTCTTCGGTTCCTCTTAATATATATTTCCCGTACTTTGATTCAGTCATTTCTTCTCCTCTCCTTTTTTATGTGGGAAGTAAAAGGGCACTATTAACCGCTTAAAGAAGCGATTACAGTGCTCTTTGTTTCATTATTATTCCTTTTCGCTCACCCGTGCCAGGAACTCTTTGACATGAGGCAGCACTAAATCACTTCGGGTCTACGATTGATTATAATCAAGACCCGGTAATGAGAAAAAGGCCACATCTGTGATTTTCATTGTTTTTCTCCTTAAAGCTGGAGTACTAACTTTTCAGACAGACTGAATTTGATTATCTACCAGCTATCACAGTTGTCGGCAGACCAATAATGTTCCCCGCCTCGAACTGTAGTAGTTTATGTCAATTATCACGCCGCCGCCCAAACTGTAGCTACTACACTATATCAATAATAATACCTGCAATCAACACACGGAAGTGTGGTACAAGAAGATTTTTATAGCGAGAGTGTGCTGTGTGTTCGGCTACTTCCACACTTTGACGTATCCTCTATTCTGATAGCCCCGGACTAGACCCGAAAGCGCTCACCGGTTGCCTTACGCTTCCAGTACCCTCTCTGCTGTAGCGGCCAGTTAAATGTAATTGCCCCCGGACGAGGACAATCATCCACGCAGCAACCACAGTACCAGCATTCCTCAGGATGCAGTATAATGGGTGGTTTGCCTTTCTCGGGATTGGGTATAAAAACGTCAATCTGGCAAACTTCTATACAATGATTGCACCCGTTGCAGATTTCCGGATTGAAGATTACCGGTGTGTTCGGAGTAGGCACATTGGGAATAGCATATACCTTTTCTTGAGCCATAATAGCCTCCTTGTTATCCTTCGTAAACGCCTTTATAGTCTTTGTTGTGCGCTTCGTAATTCTCTTTGAGATTACCCCAATAGCCAAGGGGCAGTTCTCCTACCTTGACCTTGCCATTCTCCAATTTGATAGTGAGAAACTTGCTCCATTCCGGCGGGTCCAGTTCCGGATAGTCTATCCTGTGGAAGTCCAGAAACTGGCTGCTTGCTTTACGCGCCAGCGAGGCATGTATTATAATTTGGGCATAGGTGAGAATGCTCAGGTCCTCCAGGCTGCGCATCAGCTTATGCGGGTCAAGGGCATATAGCTTTGGCACCCAGTTCTCTTCAATTTCCCTGAGCGAGTCCAGTCCCATGTTGAAGAGCTTCTCTGTCTTATATTCACTGCAGAAGTACTGCATAGTCCTGGCAATTCCAGCATGAAGCTCCTTCCACTCTAAACCGTTGCTTCTCTTAATCGGGGAATAGACTCGCGCCTTCTCTGCGGCGACCTGCTCTTTTGATATTACCGGTTGGCCTACTTGCCGGGCATAGTCGGCTGCTTTTCTACCGGCATACCTGCCGGTAGTTGCCGCCAAATTGTGGTCCCCGGAGTTAGGAAGCTGCTCTCCAGCGGCATATAACCCATCCAGAGTAGTCTTCATATCCCAGTCGTTAATAAGAATACCGCCACGGCTGCCAGCACTGTCAACCGAGCGCCATTGAGGCAGGCTACGTCCCTCTATCAGCTGATAGTTCTGGAGCAGGTCTCTATTCGGGTCAAATCCAGCCTCCGTATAAGTCTCATTGATGATTTTTGTTATCGCTTCCTCCCCAATCATCACCCCCCAGGTAACTCTTCGTTCAACCTCTGGCATACTGGGGAAGTCACCATAGAAGGGCAGCGTATACTCCCCTTTGAGCACGCCCTCACGGACTGCATCCCATCGCCCCACTGGCACGCCTGGCTCAATTTTGTCGCCCCATCCCTGAGTTGGAACCGGGAGTCTTTTACCATTAGCGTCGACCAGTGGTACATTCTCATAGCTGGCGTCCCCAGCGCCTCCATACCAGCTGTGTTTGTAACCCGTTCCCAGGTTCAGCATCACCGACTTCTCCATCATGGTAAGCTCGGCGCCGGCTCTCCAGGCCATGGCTATGCCATCGCCAGACATGGCACGGGACCTGAAGGTGGTAATACCAGCTAATTCCGTATTGAGAACCCAAACTGACCCGGCTCCTGCCATGCAGAGTATCGTCGCCTTAGATTTGAAAACCATAAACTCACCGTTTCTACTATTAACTCCGGCGGCACCTATTACTCTTGCCCCCTGGGCACCCCCTTCGGTCAACAGGCTGGTAGCCATAACTCTATCGTAGATTTTAACGCCTAAACGCTCGCACTCCTTCTTCAATGCGGGCTTGAAAGTCGTTCCCCAGATCCGAATCACGACATTTGTCTCGTGATTCGGATTAGACCTAGGGGAAATCATAAATTTGGTCTTATCATCCCTGCCCTCGGCGCCCTGGTACTTATCCTCTGTATCTCTAACCTTGCCACCCATCTTCTCCAGCTCAAGAAGCGTATCGTAATTTTCCCGGCACTGTATCTGGCGGGCAATACCGCAGGTATATCCACCGCTAGAGCTAGCCAGTCGCTCGGCCCACTCATCAGGATCAACCTTAGATAAAGGATTATTAGCACAGTCATTCCAGTGGTCGCATCCCGACCCTCCGGCACCGCTTCTTATCGTTGCTCCCTTTTCCACCAGAGCAACTCTTACACCGTTCCTGGCGGCGCTGATGGCTGCCCAGCACCCGGCTATGCCGCCACCGAGAACCAGAACGTCAGTCTCAACTTCCTGCTCCTGCTCATAGCGTAGCGGGTATGGCCACTCGGGCGCACGACCCTCCTTTCCCATGAGTTCTTGCCAAGTAGTCATCTGTATGCCCTCCTTATAATTGCCTTTGTCTATATTACTGTAATGTACATTGTGCCTGCTTGCTTTTTAAAACTCTCTGAGTCGTATATCTGTCGCGCAAGGCACAGTATCCATAATAATAACGCTCTCTATGTAAAGCAGTTAATTCATTGCGGGCTTTTTGAGCTAAATAGTAACCAGCTAAACAGCAAATGTCAAGAAAGAGGTGCTCGAATTTTCACAGTAAACGACCACTTTTCTCATTGAATTAAAAGGGAAGCAACCCCGGGTTTCTTGACAAAGACTTATGTCAGATATACAATTTTCGCACATACCTTGTTTTTCTGGGCATAATTATTGCCACAACCCCGTTGAATGGAATTACCCTACTGGAGGCTCAAAAGATCGAATATAGCAAGCTAGAAGTCGGTTATAGGTTACCTCCTAGCAGTTATAAGCTAGATGCCTCGATTATTTCTAATTATCTCAAAGCAGTTGGGGATACAAACCACCTATATCAGGATACCAAGCTTGTTCCGCCCTTAGCGATAGCTGCCCATGCTATGGCAGCACTCGCCAAGGTTATCTACCTACCTCCGGGAACAATACACCTTTCCCAAGAGTTTGAATTCATAGATGCGGCAAGTATAAACGATAGTTTCATTAGTTGGGCTGAGGTGAGTCGTAAGCAGAGCCGTGGGAAATTTCACCTTTTAGCTATTGACCTAAATGTCTTCAACCAGAACCAGAAACCGGTGTTATCCGGGAAATGCACCTTTATACTGCCCGAGCAGGATGATGGAGAGTGATGGAAATTAGTCAGGGACAATTATCCCAGTTAAGTGAGGGGATTAACCTGCCTGAGCTTAAAAAGAGCATTACACAGCCTAATGTCAACCTTTATGCTGAAGCTAGTCAGGATTTCAATCCCATTCATATAGACGAGGAGTTTGCCAAAACTACCCCTCTCGGTGGAACTATCGCCCATGGCATGCTCATTCTGGCCTATGTTTCGCAAATGATGACGTCTGCCTTTGGACAAAGCTGGGTTACGGGCGGCAAGCTAGATGTAAGGTTCAAAACCCCAGCTCGTGCGGGCGATACTATTACAGTGAGCGGCACCATATCCAAGTTAGAAAAAAACGAGGGGCAAACCTTGATAAACTGTGATGTTTTCTGTAGCAATCAAAAAGGTGAGTCCGTGATTACTGGAAAAGCAAGAGTGGGGGTGAAGAATGATGAAAATAGCTATTGATACCATACTCCAAACTTTGGAGGTAATCCTCCATTAGTTACAAGCTTTTAGAGCGGGATATTACCGTGTTTTTTTATCGGTTTTGACTCCTTCTTCCCGTAAAGAGCCTCCAGAGTTATTATCAGCTTTGCCCTCGTCTCCCGGGGTTCGATAACATCGTCAACTAGCTCTCCATAGGCCATCGGGTAGGCGTCGGTGTTCTCCTTAAATTCAGCTACCTTCCCTCGGATAAAGTCATCAGGGTTTTCTGCCCGAGCAATTTCCTCTCTGAAAATAACCCTTACTGTCGCCTCAGCACCCATTACGGCAGACTCAGCGATTGGCCAGGCATATATGTGGTCAATGCCAATATCTTTATCTATGCCCATAGCCGGCTTTGCCCCTCCGTATGCCTTGCGGATGAGCACGGCAATCTTGGGGACAACCGACTCGGCAATAGCGTAAAGAACCTTGGCTCCGTGTCTCA
>CAYNFT010000038.1:13697-18857 GCA_964396535.1 uncultured Dehalococcoidales bacterium
GATTGGCAACGATACCCACTGAATACCCATTAAGCCGACCAAAACCAATAATCATGTTCATGGCAAATTCGGGTTTAAGCTCAAAAAACTCACCATTATCAAGAAAGTGGGGGATGACTCGGCGCATATCGTAGACCTGGCGACCATCACTAGGAACAAGTTCGTCAAGCCGCTCAACCATACTTTGCCGAGCATCCTCTGTTAGAACCCTCGGGGGATCCTCGTTGTTGTTGGAGGGAAGGTAACTGAGCAAAGTTCTAATCTTGGCAAAGCACTCGTCTTCCGTCTTTACCCTCAGGTCAGCAAGTCCCGAAAGTTGACAGTGAACCTTTGCTCCACCAAGTTCCTCCATTGTTATCTCTTCCCCCATTACCTCCTTTACTGCAATAGGACCGGTGGCAAAGGTCTGCCCGATACCATCAACCATAAAAACAAAGTCGGTGAGAGCAGCGCCATAGCCAGTATTTCCTGCTGCTGGTCCCAAAATCGCCGAAATCTGGGGAATAACCCCTGAAGCCTCGGTGAAGCGTCGGAAGAAGGAGGAGCGGGCACTGGAGTGCGGCGCGTTACTCTGTTCAAGCCTTCCGCCGGTTGAATCCCATAATCCAATGATGGGAATACCCATTTTCATTGCTTTGTCAATGATGGTCGTCATTTTACCCCGGTGGATGGGACCGGTAGTTCCACCTCTCACGGTAAAATCCTGGGAAAAGATGCCTACCCTTCGTCCATCTACTTTGCCATAGCCAACGACGACGCCGTCCCCAAAAAGGTTGCGTTTGCTATCCTCGGGAAGACTCGCCAGCATGTTCATTTCAACAAAACTATCCGGGTCTAATAAATGCTCTATTCTCTCTCGTGCTGTAAGTCGCCCACTCTCATGTTGCCTCCTAATTCGCACCTCACCCCCGCCAAGAAGAGCAGCCTCTCTTTTCCGCTTTAGCTTTTCAATCCCACTTTTAAGTTTCTTATCCATTTGATATACCCTCGCCAAATGAGATTTTGTTTTATCTCATTCTACCTCGCGGGCACGTTTATGACAATGTGCAAGTACCTTGTCCTTAGCAAAAAAAATAAAAGACACACTTTGTGAAGGTATGCCTTTAAATTCAATTGGTAGACCGTGCAGATTAAAATCAAGAACTTCTATAGCGTCTTTTGTACTTTCTTTTAATCGAGCTTCCTCTAGCATTGGAATGGCTTTTTGTGTAACCTGCCTCAAGCCCATCTCAATCCATTTGCTTAACAAACTCTAGGCTGGCTTTTGACAATAAAGTTTAGATTGATTACAATTAGACAACTATGCGTATTGGCCTTATCTCAGATACACATATTCCTTTCGAAGAGAAGGAGCTCCCTCCTCAGGTAATGGAAACATTCCAGGGTGTTGATCTTATCCTTCATGCAGGTGATATTTACGCTCACTACGTGCTGGATGAGCTAGAGCGTATCGCTCCTGTACTGGCTGCGCTTGGTGATGACGACTATCGCGGGCCAGACCCCCGTGTGCAGGAAAAACATGTCCTGGAGCTTGAGGGACAAAAGCTGTGGCTTATCCATGAGGGACCATACATTCCCATATCTCCATTGTGGCTATCTTCATGGTGGCAAAACAGAATCTCTCCAGAGGACGATAAGTATGGTAAGCCTGATATTATTGTCTCCGGTCATGAGCACCGCACTTTGGTAGAGCGCTGTGATGGCACCCTTTTTATAAATTCTGGAAGTCCCACTTACTTAAACTATCAGCGGGGGCTGGGCACCGTCGGCATACTGGAACTTAACTCAGGCAAAGCAGATGTGCGCATTATACAATTGTAAAAGTCAGCGCTTCCCGTGACAAAATTGGTCTTAAGAGATTCCATTGAGGTGTACCTTTTCTTGTTAGCTCCTGATAATTAGACTATCTGTTATTATCCCTCAAGCATTTTATCGACAGCCGGTTTCGCCTTAAGACGAATTTCATCCGGGATTTCTATCTGCGGGCTCATATTCTCCAGTGACCACAGAATATTCTCCAGATTTACCACCTTCATTGTCGTACATAATGCTCGCTCAGAGGCTGGTATGAACACCTTGCCCGGGTTCTCTTTTCTCAGACGGTGCAATATTCCTGTCTCTGTGCCGACAATTATCTCTGTGGCATCGGTTTCGCGGGCGAATTTTACCATGCCTCCGGTACCCAAGACGGCATCAGCGAGGTTTTTTACTTGTGGTATGCATTCCAGATGTACAACCACTTTAGCCTGTGGGTATTCTTCTTTTTGCCTGGCAATATCCTCCGGTCTTATCTTGACATGAGGCGAACAGTACCCGGGCCAGAGAATCAACTCGCGTCCGGTTCGGGTAGCAACGTAGTCGCCAAGGTACTGGTCAGGGATAAACATTATCTCCTCGTTTGCCGGCAATTTCTCAACAACACTGACCGCATCAGCTTCGGCGTAACAGATATCGGACTCAGCTTTAACCACAGCCGGGGTATTAATATAGCAGACTACTGTAGCCCCGGGGTGTTGGTCCTTTTTCTCCCGCAGACGTTCCGCAGTAACCATATTAGCCAGTGTGCAGCCAGCATTCATATCGGGGAGAATCACAATCTTATCAGTACAGACAATAGCGGCTGTTTCGGCCATGCACTGGACCCCGCAGAAGACGATAACATCTGCATCGGTCGCGGCAGCCTCCTGGATAAGCTCCAGTGAGTCCCCGACGAAGTCAGCTATATCCTGGACCTCACCCAGTTGATAATTATGCGCCAGAAAAAAGGCATTCCTTCTTTTTTTGAGGCTTTCAATCTTTTCTATTAGTGCCGCGTCAATATTTTCCAATGTCCTCTATCCTCCAGTCATAGGTATAAGCGTTCGTCCTGTTTCCCTGACAAAGTCGAGGAGATTGATGCTCGAATCATGGGCTAATTCCGCTCCCAGGTCAGTTAGGGGGAGGGTTTGGAGATAATTACAGGGGCTCCTTTACTATTTTAGCATATACAATACGAACACCAGAAATTCTATCAATTTATATGTAGTCATCGAAAGTGAGGCAGTTTAGCCCTTATGTGGTTGATAGCACTCCTCCTGAGATAAGCATATATTGATTTTTAGAGTGCTGGTCCTGCCAGGGGAAACGAGGATGCTGTGGGTTCTCCCCCCAGCCCGGCAGAGTAAAATCAAACCCAATAGGTAAGGAGGTGATTCATTGACAAGCCCTCACAAGAGGATTACACTTGATTTCAAAATAATAATCTAAGGAGAACGAAAATGGCAGAGAAAGATAGGGTTTATAAATGCCTCAATCCCGTCGGGATACAAATGCCAGTGGACACATTTCCTCTGGCGCCGCGTCTTGACACCCTTGATGGCAAAACTATCAACTTTAGTATCACTGGTGAGCCGGATATCACGATACCCTTAGAGAAACGGTTGAAGAGCGATTATCCTAATGTGAACTGGACAATAAAGAAGTCATATACTATTGTTCAGGTTCCCTTATCGGATGAAGAGATGAAGACCACTGACGGTCTAATACTGGGGGTATGCTGGTGAACCGGTGCTATATGGAGGCAGTTGCCTTACTTAGCAATGCTTGAGAAAGCAGGCATCCCAACGGTGCTCATTACTTTTGAAGATCAGGTTGAAGGGATTAAGCAAACGGCGCTGGAAAACGGTGTCCCCAATATACGATATGTGCTCGCTTCGCGTACAGTTCCCGGACCGCAAGATGTTGACGCCTTCATTGAGCCCACGCTTGAAGCCTTGACCAGACCCTTGACTGAAAAGGAAAAGGAAAGCGGCATGTATAATCCGCCGCCGCAGCAGAGGGTGCTTTTTGAAGGGACCCTTGATGAAGCAGAGACCTTTTACCAGCAGACACAGTATATCCCCTTGCCAGTGGATGCTCCTATCGCCATCTATACGGATGGTTTTCCGATAAGAGTGCCCACCGAGGAACGTGTGCAGGAGATGCTGACCGGCACCAGCCACAAACCAGATGAGCTGATAACTTGCCAGTCTGGTAGACCAGGAATGATGAGAGGGGGAGAGAGAAAGAAGGGTGATGTGGTGCTGTTCCAGCCCATGAATAGGCCGGCTACTGTGGAAAAGGTGGCGATTAATGCCGTAATGGCCGGGTGTAAGCCTGAGCACCTGCCTGTGGTACTGGCCATTGCCGAATCAGGGTGTCCAATTTGTAGTACTCACGGCTTCGGCCAGATGGTCTGTGTCAGTGGTCCCATCGCTAAGGAGATAGGGATGAACTTTAAGTGTGGCATGCTTGGTCCCGGGAGCCCGGCCAATGCGCCCATCGGACGTGCCTATCAGCTCATGACGATTAACCTTGGTGGCGCTACTCCAGGCGTAAACCGCCTGACTAGCATTGGCAGCCCCTTTAATACGGGTGGCACCTGCTGTGCCGAGAATATGGATGGACTACCACCAGGCTGGAAGGGCATAAACGAAGAGCATGGCTTCAAGAAGGATGAGAGCGTTGTCATGGTCATGAGCCATGTGTCAGCCGGCGTACGGGGTGTCCAGTTCTCCCCGGGCGGATATCGGGCACTTCAGAAAAGTGGTCACGGGGGCATAGCCAGACGTCTTGGTGTTAAAGGCATACCTGGCCCGCATAACTGGCTGGAATACCTCGTACCTGAATTCTGGGCTGGCCGGGAGGGACCTATTACGCTTATCATGATTCCCGAGATGGCTCAACACCTGTATGAGTATGGCTTTAAGTCTAAAGAGGAGGTATATGAGTGGCTCTGGAAGGCAAGCTTTATGCCGTTAAAAGAGTACAGGAACTTCTCGTGGGTTGATTTCACAACAAATGGCTGGTTGGGGACAGAACCGACATCAGGGAAGCCCTATAAAGAACTGCCTGAAGATTATATGGTACCCGCTGCAGGTGACAACCCCTCTGGCTTCTGCATAATTGTCGGCGGTGGGCAGGAAGAGGTGTGCCAGCAACTCGGTAGCGTCATAGGTGGCATGGCCCCCGTCTACAGCATAGATGCGTGGCGGTAGGGTTTAGCCTGCCTGTTATCTCCGTATTCGCATGACTCCGAATGACCAGAATGCACGCAGTAAGGGGCAGGAAAAGGCTAAAATAGAAATATAATTATTGATTAGCTAGACCTGTAAGTTAAACCAGTATAAAGGAGCACCTCGT
>CAYNFT010000039.1:0-18248 GCA_964396535.1 uncultured Dehalococcoidales bacterium
GATACCTGGATGGTCGAGTCAGTGCTGTGCTCGGCACCCATACCCATGTGGGAACCATCGATGCTCAGTTGCTACCTCAGGGTACTGCCTATGTTACCGATATCGGCATGACCGGTCCTATGAACTCAATCATAGGTGATAACATCGAGGAGGTACTTCAGCGCTTTCTGACCATAATACCTAACCGTTTATCTGTCGGGCAGGGTAAAACAATGTTCACTGCGATTCTGGTCAGTATAGATGAGAGAAGTGGCAGGGCAACGAACATCGAGCGTATCAATCAGGAGGTAAAGTAGTAGTGTCCAAGGTAGACCTGCATATACATTCAACGGCATCTGATGGCCGATTCAGCCCGGCCGAGGTCGTCCGTAAAGCAGCAGAGGCAGGGCTGGCTGTTATCGCTCTTGCTGACCATGACAGTGTGGAGGGTATTCCTCCCGCTCTTGAAGCAGCCAAGAACTTCCCCCGCCTAAAGATAATACCCTGTGTTGAAATCAGCACCGATGTCCCTGAGGGGGAAGTCCACATGCTGGGCTACTTTGTAGATTATACTCAACAGGAGTTGCTGACCGCTTTAAAGAGGATGCGTGATTCCCGGGAGAAGCGGGCTCAAGGAATGATTGCTAAACTAGCGAATCTGGGATTACCTGTTGAGTGGGAGCGAGTCAAGGAAATAGCCAGCAGCGGTTCTGTAGGCCGCCCTCACATTGCCCAGGCTCTGCTGGAAAAAGGCTATATAGCCTCAATTAAAGAGGCATTTACCAAGTACCTAGCCTGGGGTGGGCCAGCCTATGTTGAGCGGGAAAAGATAAGCCCCGCAGAAGCAGCGGAACTGATATTACAGGCTAACGGATTGCCGGTGCTGGCGCACCCGCTAACCATTAACGACCCTGAGTCCCTGATTATTGAGTTAAAGGAAAGCGGCCTGACAGGCCTTGAGGCTTACTATAAAGACTATACTGCTGCAGAAATCGATAGACTGGTCAGTCTGGCTGACAAGTATGGTCTTATAGCTACCGGCGGCACTGACTATCATGGTCTGGATGATAGTGCTGAGGTTATGATTGGTGGCACTGATGTGCCCATGAAATCAGTAGAGCAACTTGTATCCCTGGCGGAACAACAAGCACTAAAACCAGCCAGTCCGTAGTCTAGGAGGGCTTGTGCTTATTAAGTTTATACCACTGATAATAGGCGCCTATCTTCTGGGTTCAATGCCAAGCGCTTATCTGGTGGCTAGGTGGCGGCGGGGGATAGACATCAGGCAATACGGTAGCGGCAATGTTGGAGCGTCAAATGTATTAGCCGTTGTTTCCAAGCGATGGTCTATCGTGGTGACCATTTTCGATATCGGCAAAGGAGCCTTAATGGTATGGATAGCCCAGTTACTTGGGCTTGGTGTTGCCCAGCAAGCAACGGTAGGTCTCGCCGCTGTTATCGGGCATAACTGGCCGGTATTCCTTCGCTTTCAAGGCGGACGCGGTATCTTTACCAGCCTGGGCATTATCGCCGTTCTGGAACCGTGGCTGGGTCTAATAGCCCTGGTTTTCCCTTACCTCTTCGCCCCCATCCGGCAGCTATCTCTGGGAGTAGGTTTAGCATTAGTAATCCTGCCAATAACCAGCTGGTTTGCCAGCCAGCCGCTGGGTATCGCTGAGCCGCTACCAGTCACCATCAGCCTCATTGTCCTAATATTAATCGTAATGGTCAGGCGATTATCGGCACCGAGAAGCCCGCTCAGCGCTTCAGTATCCACCGGAGAGTTAATTATCAATCGCATACTTTTTGACCGGGATATAAGGGACAGGAAAGTCTGGATAAGTCAAAGCCGCTCTCAGGTAAGCCCAACGGAACAGCCTCCCGAGCAAGAGGAAAAATAAGAGCAATTATAATGCCAGTATGGTAACCCCATCCCCTGTATCCCCTTCCCCTTAACAAGGGGAAGGGGAAGTGTTATAAAAGAGGATGGCGCTAAAGCGCCATCCTCTTAAACACCCGATGCCCAGTTTTTAGATATTTAGTAGCGCAAGTTGGATTCGAATTTGAAGGGTGTCTAAGAGGGGCGTTAGCCCCTCTTCTAAACTACTTCCCCCTCTCCTTTCAAGGAGAGGGGGATAAAGGGGGTGAGGTTGATAAATAACCTATTTCATATAACAAGATATACTAAGCTAACTCTCGGCATACTGCTCACGAAGAACCCGTTTGAGAACCTTGCCCATAGGGTTGCGGGGAAGTTCATCAACAAAAACCACCGACCTGGGTCTCTTAAAGCTGGCCAGATTAGCGCGGCAATACTCCATTAACTCCTCAGGAGTAGCTTCTTCTCCCTTTTTGACAACCAGCACCGCCATAGGCACTTCACCCCACTCCTCATCAGGTACACCAATTACTGCTGCTTCATCAACCTTGGGATGGGAATGCAGCACCGCTTCTACCTCCTCGGGAGAGATATTTTCCCCTGCCCGGATAATCATATCTGTTGCTCTTCCTGCCAGGAAGAAGTAGCCATCTTCATCCACATAGCCCACGTCACCGGTGTGAACCCAGCCATCCTTATCAATGGTCTTCTCTGTTTTTTCCTCGTCTTTCCAGTACCCGCTCATTATCCTGGGTCCCCTGGCGACAATCTCACCAACCTCACCTTGGGACAGATCTTTGCCCTCCTCGTCAACCACCTTCATCTCGACATCAGGCATCGGTCTGCCGATTGAGGAAAGACGCTTCAGCTTCTTTGCCTTTTCCTCATCGGTACCGGTAAGGTCATGGTCTTCGGGGGGGACAGTGGTAATGGTTGATGCCGTCTCTGTCTGTCCAAAGGCGTTGATAAAGCTAACTCCAGGGAAGAGCTCCACTGCCTTTTTGATAACCTCAAGGGGCATGGGGGCAGCGCCGTAGGTGATGACCTTCAAACTGCTCAGGTCATATTTGCTGAACTCAGGATTGTCCATAAGCTGCTTTAGCATGGTAGGAACCATCATCGCCCGGTTAGCCTTCTCTGTTTCTACCAGCCCCATCCACTCCTTAGCCTCAAACTGTCTCTCCATTACCAGGGTACGTCCTCCATAAATAGCCGCCATCATCGCCTGAATCCCGGCCACATGGTAGAGAGGAACGGTTAGGATGTTCCCCTCCTCCACCACCGGGTCAGGGGGGCTTACATTCTCAAGGACATAAATGGAAAAACTGTTGTGAGATAGCATCACTCCCTTGGGGAAGCCAGTGGTGCCGGCGGTGTACACCAATATGGTGGTATCTTCATCACCAATATCGGTGAATATTTCGTCAGCTGGTGCCGATTTTATGATGTCTTCATAATACAGCATACCATCGTGCTGACTATCCAGGGAGACGAAGTTCTTTAATGAAGCGACCTCAAGCTTTATGGAGTTTACCAAGTCAACATAGCGTTCGCCGATAAACAGAGTATTAGCTTCAGAGCTATTAAGCATATAGGTAAGCTCATTCCCCCTAGCTCTAAAGTTTAATGGAACATAGATAGCCCCAATTTTTGCCACGGCAAAATAGGTCTCTACGCAGTGGTTGGTGTTAACCTGCAGCATGGCTACCCTGTCACCCTTCTGCACGCCCAGATTTAGCAGGGCATTGCCCAATCTGTTAACCCTTTCATTTAGCTGATTGAAGGTATACCTTTTCTCTTCGAAAACAATGGCGACCTTGTCCGGGCATATCGCGCCAGCGATACTCAAAAACTCCGTAGTATTCATCCAGTCTTTTACCTCCTATTTATTTTCATCTAGCGTCCCTTTTAATAATGAAGGTCTTGAATAACCTACAAGTTTAGTCTCAAGTTCACGAGGCTAACAACCTATTTCCAAGATTAGCCTCAAGCTCCAGACCGCGTTCCAGGCTCAGGTCAAGCCCTCGGACGATAGCCTGCTTGGCATAGCTCGTTGCCGTCAGGTCATAAGCCTTAATTTTGTTGGCTAACTTCTCAACGGCAGGTAACAACTCACTTCTTGGTACCACCCGGTTAACCAGCTTTAACCGGAGAGCTTCCTCGGCTTTAACCCATCGGCCGGTCAGCAGCATATCCAGGGCATGGGCTCTACCTATCACACGGGGGAGAGTCTGGCTTCCGCCAGCGGCAGTAATTATGCCCAGACCCATCTCAGGAGTACCGAACTGGACATCATCCGAAGCCAGCCTGATATCGCAACACAGGGCTATTTCTACGCCATCGCCCAGAACATAGCCGTGTAAGGCAGCAATGAACGGTTTGTTAATGCTCAGAAAAAGCCCCCACACATCGCGCTCCCAGCGCACCTGCCGGGCAATTACCGGCGACGGGGCAGTAAGAAACTCTGTCAGGTCAGCGCCAGCGCAGAAGGCCCTGTCCCCGGCACCCTTAAATATAGTTACTCTGACGTCAGGGTCGTCCCTGATAGCCTGCAATACCTGGTAAAGCTCGTCCCTCATCTGTATATTATAGGTGTTTAAGGCCTGCGGACGGTTGAGGGTAACATAGCCTACCCCGTCCTTTTTTTCGTAGATAATTACCTCGAAATCACTCATTTTAGCTTATTAATATTTTATAGAACCCTATCCCCTTTATGTGAGAGGGACTTCGTCCCTCTCTAACGCCCTATCGACAAAGGACTCCGCCCCTCTTGGATGCCTTTTAAGTGTCTTCTGCACCCTGAAGAGGCTTCACCAGTCTTGCCCTCCCTATCATTATGGATGGGCTTCGCCCCTCTTGAACACCCCGCAAGATTTCAGTTAACAACTACTCGCCTTTGAACTGGGGAGGTCTTTTCTCCAGGAAGGCTCTGATTCCCTCTGTCCGGTCAGCAGTGGTATGTAACAGAAAATAAAGGTCACCCTCAAGGCGAAGTCCCTGCTCTAGGGTTAAATCCATCCCCTTATTTACTGCCTCTTTAACGTATCTCAAGGAAATCGGCGCCTGACTGGCTATTTTCTGGGCTAGAGCCTCCGCCTCGGAAGCCAGATTCTGATGAGGAACCACCTTACTGACCAGGCCTATTTCAAAGGCTTCTTCGGCGCCTATCGTTTCTGCGGTAAGGATTAATTCCAGGGCTTTACCCTTACCTATTAGCCTGGGCAGCCGCTGTGTCCCGCCGTTCACCGGGATAAGCCCTGAAGCTAACTGAGGAAGTCCAAACCTTGCTTTGTCTGAAGCCAGCCTTATATCACAGCTTAGCGCTAACTCCAGCCCCTCACCAAGTGCGTCTCCGTTAATGGCAGCGATAACCGGACGGTCTATACCGGCTACGGCTGCGGCAACATTCATTTTCACCTCGCTACCACCACAGAATGCTTTGTCTCCGGCTCCGGTAATCACGACTACATAAATGTCGTCGTCCTGGTTTATCCTACAGCAAACGTCATCCATCTCCCGGGCAAGTTGCTGGTTGACGATGTTATCCATCTCAGGTCGGTTGAGGGTTATGTGGGCAATGTTCTCTTTTTTAGTATAGATAACGGTGGTACTGGACATAAATTTGCTCTCCCCTTACTCACGAATTACCGGGAAAAATTCAATAGAAACCAAAGCCTATCTTAACTAACCTTGACACTGTCGTCAAGGTTCCGGGAGTCCAAAAGCACCTTCCCAGTCATTCCAGCGGCACAATGCGTGCCTCTACCTCGCCGGAGTTGATAGTCAGCAGAGCTACAGTGCCTAACTTTGGCATATACTCGGGCCAGGTTGCGCTACCGGGGTTCACCAAGAGAGCATCTTTATAATGCTCTATTTTAGCTAAGTGGGTGTGACCGAAGACAACCACATTGGGAGGGTCCTCGGGGTCTTCGGGAGCTAGTCTGGAGAAATAAGGATTTTCCTTCGGCCTGATATGTCCGTAAGGTGGTTTGATGTGTGTCAGCCAGAGATTAATGCCAGCGAGAGATAGAGCACGTCCCTCCATCATCCGACTATCACCACCCAGCTCCGCTTCTATATCGTCGTCACCCCAGGCAGCCATTACTGGAGCTATAGACTCCAACTCATCCAGCACCGAAGGAATCCATATATCCCCGGCATGTAGAATTAAGTCAACTCCGCTGAAAGCAGTTTTTACCTGACGAGGAAGTATCTCACTCGGCAAGGCAATATGAGTATCTGAAATCAGTCCAATTAGCAATGTTCCGCCATTACTATAGACAATATCAGCCTCTCCGTCAACCATTGGTGCTGAAGTGACAGATATTCTGGAGGCAACACTGCTGGCAAAGAGGACGTTTGCGGCAGACATCCTTACCCAGCCTGACCAGCAGGGCATGGTATTCGTTGAACAGCCCGGAATCGGCTGGCAGATTGTCTATGAAAAGGGATTGATAGGCAGTATAGCTATTGCCATCCGGTGCCAGGCCGATACGGTTGATAATACGCCGGGTATAAGCATCAACAACAAAAACCGACTTGCCAGCAGCATAGAGTATTATGGAATCGGCAGTTTCTTCTCCAATACCCCAGATAGAAAGAAGCTGCTGTCGAAGCTGAACAGTGCTGTTGGCAAACAGCTTACTCAGGTTATCCTGGCAGTACCCTTCCAGCCAGTTAGCCAGAGCCTTGAGCTTACGCGCCTTAACATTGTAGTAAATGCAGGGGCGGATGAGGACGGATAGTTCAGACAGGCTGAATTGACGGAGCGCCTGGGGTGATAGTGCCTCAGCTTCTTTCAGGTTGGCTATAGCCTTCTCCACATTTCGCCAGGCGACCGATTGAGTGAGTACGGCACCCACCATTACCTCAAAGGGCTCCTCTGCCGGCCACCATTTTTGAGGTCCGTAGGTGTCCAGAAGCTGGTGATAGATTTCCTGTAACTTTTTACCTATCGCTTGGTTATCCATTGGGGTACTTCGGCATCATCTGCTGAATCATATCCAGGGATATAGGGTTTTATATCTAATACCGGTGAGCCGTCGAGGGCATCAAGCCCTTTCACCCTTAATATGTTACCCTGGCGCTGGAGCAGTCTAACGGTAGCTTTTCCTATTCGATTCGGTCTATTTGGTGTCCGCGTGGCAAAAAGCCCCCTGAGCGGAACTTCATGCCTGCCCCTCGGATGAATCTTAAGCGGTATTTCGTCTGAGGCGAGCCGGTGCATCCAGTAAAGAACTATGATATGGGAGAACCCCTCAAGACCATCCAGAGCTTCGGTCAGGCTGCTATCAATTACTATCTCGGAAATAATCTCTCCAGAGTCAAGCATTACTGCTTGCTTAATCTCACTTCTGACGGTACCGATAGCTTTCAAGCTCATGGAAGGCAATTCATCAGCCATTTCCACACCTGCGATTCGGTACTATAATAGCACATCTACAAAGACTACTGAAAAGAGTCCTTTTAGTAACCCATCCCCCTTAGTCCCCCTTCCCTTAAAAGGGAAGGGGGAGAAGGTTTTTTAAGAGAGGCTTCGCCTCTCTTTGGCTCTCCTTAAAAATTGAGGCTTGACGGCACGGGACTTTACTACTACAATGCCCGTTACTATGAGCAAAAAATGGCTTCTTATCATAACAGCCGTACTGCTAATGCTATCCTGCTTGATAGCTTTGACTGCCTGTGAGGGTACTGCTGCTGGTTATAACAAATACACTCAGCGAAAAGGGATTGCTCATTTCTCGTTCGAGAGTCCAGAAAGTTACGAGAAATCAAGTTATTATTTAGATTCTGACCATACATCTATATTACACGCTCGCCATCATAACGATGGCTACCTTGATTCATGGTTCAGGGTGAGGGTATTTGAGGCTGGTTGGGGAGACTACTCGGACGCCACTGATTTACTTGAGAAGAATAACCAACGGTTAGGTGATTCACATGAGGACTATCAGATTCTGGATAGGTCTTCGGTCAGTATAGACGGTGTTAATGGCAAGAAACTTATCAGTTCCTATACTCCTGATACTTATGAATCCGACCTGAAAGAGTCTACACTACTGATAAACAGGAAAGTTTACTTTGACCATAACGGGCTCATCTGGGAAATCATGATGATATCCATTGAAGAGGTGGCGGAAGCTGACGAACCCGGCTGGGAGCACCTGCTTGAGACGTTTAGAATTCTGGACTAGAAACATGGTATTAACCCACGCAAACAGGCACCATAAAGTATTATCCTTACGGAGAATGTCGAAATAGTACGGGTAATTTAGGCACGGATAAGCTCTTTACGGGGCAGAGGCTTGACGGGTTTAATTGATATGCTATTCCCTAATTAAAGAGGTGTCTAAGAGGGGCGGAGCCCCTCTTTAAAAACAAACCTCCCCTTCCCCTTGTTAAGGGGAAGGGGATACAGGGGATGGGGTTACCAATTACCGCTTGGTGTATTGTTTTGCTTTGCGGGCGCGTCTGAGGCCGGGCTTCTTTCTCTCTTTGGCCCGGGCATCTCTGGTAAGCAATCCGTTCTGGCGCAGTACCGGCTTAAGGCTATCATCTGCCTCTACCAGGGCTCGGGCAATGCCGTGTGCGATGGCACCACACTGCCCTGATATACCACCACCAGCCACCTTGACCATTACACTATACTTATCCAGAGTATCAGTAAGCACAAGAGGGCTGGTTATTGTCTCACGGTGAGCAAAGCGAGTGAATACTTCCTCATAAGAGGCACCATTAATAATAATAGCCCCACCGCCCGGCGATAGCCTTACCTGAGCTACAGCCGTTTTGCGCCTACCTGTCCCATGGTTGTAAGTTTGTTTCTCCAAAAAACTCCCTTTCCTCTTCTTTAGATTCCTTTATGACCAGAAGCCATCTTAAAGTCTATTTCTATAACCCTATCCCCTTAAAAGGGGAAGGGGAATTAGCTTTGTTGAGAGGGACTCGTCCCTCTTAGACTTCCTGCTCTTTCTCTGCCTGCCCTGTCTTGTCCGAAGTAGCCTTTGTTTGAGCCTGGTGGGGGTGAGTATCGCCAGCATATACCCTGAGTTTTTTCATCATCTCAGTCCCCAGCCGATTGTGAGGCAACATACCTTTGACGGCATACTCAATCGCCCGGGTAGGATAGGTCTGCATCATTTTCTCTAAACTGATACTTTTAAGCCCCCCGGGATACCCGGAATGTCTATAATAGAGCTTCTGTTTTGCCTTATTGCCAGTAACTCGAACCTTCTCAGCGTTGATAACAACAACATAATCCCCCGTGTCCAGATTACGGACGAATATTGGCTTGTGCTTACCCATAAGTAAGCGAGCGACCTGAGTAGCCAGTCTGCCCAATACCTTATCCGAGGCATCAATAAGATGCCACTCTCGCTTAATATCTGATGCTTTGGTGCTGTAGGTTTTCATCATACCTCTTCCTCGAAAGGACGCGGATAGTTTACCTGCATAAGGCACAATCCGCGGGCAGGAGCCGTCGGCCATGCCAAACCGGGTTTTTCCGCTTCCAGTATACTATAAAACTCGTCACTTCTCACCTTGCCCCGGCCGACTCTGATTAGAGCCCCTACCGTATTACGCACCTGATGCATTAAGAAGGAATTAGCCACCATATTGAAAACGGCTAATTCTCCATCCTTTCTCATCTCGGCCCGGTATACCCTGCGTACCGTACTCTTTGCCGCAACCTCTTTATTGTTAACAAAGGAAGCAAAGTCATGCTCACCGATAAGCACCTGACAAGCCTGGTTCATAGCGTCAATATCCAGATGACCGGTAACAAGGTAATAAAAACGCTCTCTGAGGGGAGACCGTGTCAGACTATTCAATATATAGTAGTTATATTCACGGCTCACGGCATGACGTCTGACATTAAAGGAATCTTTTACTCTATGTGCCGCACGAACTGCAATATCTTTGGGTAAATAGTAGTTAAGCGCTTTGACAAAGGTTTCCAGGGAATGAGATGACCTGGTCCTGAAGCTGACCACCTGTCCTTTAGCATGAACTCCTGCATCAGTGCGACTAGCCGTTATTACCCGAGTTCTTTCTCCGGTAAGTTCCCACAGCGCCTTTTCCAGTTCCCTCTGAATGGTAGGCAGGTTAGCTTGTAGCTGAAAGCCGTGATAGCGTGTGCCATCATATTCCACAATTAATACAATCTTGGTGGTCGTTGCCAGGTTGACCACTGGCTTTACCTCTGGACTAAAAGTGGTAGATACCATTACTTCACCAACTCAAGTTGAACCATGGGTGCCCCATCACCTAACCTCTGTCCTAATTTGGTGATGCGGGTATAGCCGCCAGGGCGCGCAGCATACCTCTCAGCAAGCTCAGAGAAGACCTTATCGGTTACCTTCTTATCAAAAATAAAGGATAGCGCCTGGCGACGGGAGTGAAGTCCGCCCCGCTTACCTAATGTAATCATCTTCTCAGCCAGGCCACGGACCTGCTTGGCTTTGGCTTCAGTGGTAGTAATCTTCTCGTAGCCCAAAAGGTCAGTCACCAGGTTGCGATACATCGCTCTCCTGTAGCTTGCTGTCTTACCCGATTTTCCTTCAACTGCTTTACGACCCATGCCTATTCCTCTTGTTACTAAATCGCTGCCTCATCCAGCTCGGTGGGCTCCTCTTCGTCCTCATCCTCGTTTTCTTCAGAAGCGAGAGAGAGCCCCAGCGCCGCAAGACGGTCCTTAATTTCCTGTTTGGACTTCTGCCCAAAATTGCGTAGTGCCATCAGGTCTCTCTCCTCTTTGCTCGCCAGCTCTCCCACTGTAGCGATGCCACCACGCCTCAAGCAATTCATGGTACGCACTGATAAGTTCAGTTGTTCTACAGGCATGTTATATAACTCATCAGGAATAGCTAAGCGGCTGGGCTCCTTCTCCGCCTCTATCTGAGACAGCTGGGTATAATTGACAAACGGTGATAGCTGCTCCGCCAGAATTTCAGCACCTTGGCTAAGTGCATCGGCAGGCGATATAGTACCATCCGTCCACACTTCCAGGTACAACCGTTCACGGCTGGTTTCTTGACCAATATAAATTGGCTCGACGGTGAAATTAGCCTTGCGTATTGGGCTAAAGATAGCATCCACTGGAATTACCCCTAACGACAGATTATCAGTGGATTCAGCCTCCCTATAGCCTTTAGACAGTTCCACATCGAACTCTACATAAAGTTTGGCTTCGGGTGAATCTAGTGTGGCCAGATACAACTCAGGGTTAGCAATTTCAAAGTCAGCCGAGGGCTTAATATCAGCAGCACAAACTCGCCCCTCCCCTTCTACCTCCAAAGTTAGCTTACCTGGTCGACCAGAAAGAGGCTTTAACCTCAGCGCTTTAACATTTAGTAGAAATTCCGTGGCATCTTCCTTTACATAAGGGATAGTAGAAAATTCATGCTGGATCCCCTCGATCTTAAACCGAGTCACTGCTGCTCCTTGAAGCTGGCCAAGCAGCACTCGCCGCATGGCATTCCCCAAAGTAACACCAAAACCCTTCTCCAGTGGCTCGGCGACAAAACGCCCGTAGTTATCTCTACTTTCAACACACTCAGCTTTGGGTACTACAAGGTGAGACAAAACACTACCTCCTTATCGTGAGTAGTACTCAACTATGGCTTTTCCGTCAAATTCGGCGCCAATCTCATCGGGGGTAGGCAAAGATATAGCTTGACCCACAAGTTTCTGCCTATCCAGGCTCAACCAGCTGACTATAGATTTAGACGGAATATCTTCAAGCAGTTGCTTATAGTACTCGGTCTTGGTACTACTCTCCTTCCAGCTAATGGAATCACCTTCTTTGACCAGGCAAGATGGTATATTAGTCTTACGTCCATTAAGCAGAATATGCCCGTGTCGAACTAGCTGGCGAGCTTGAGCACGAGAATCAGCGAACCCTAAACGATAAACTACGTTATCAAGCCGCCTCTCTAGCAGTACCAGTAGATTTTCGCCGGTGATACCCTGCTGCCTTTCAGCCTGAGCAAAAACCCTCCTGAACTGTTTTTCCAGAATCCCATAGGTATAGCGGACTTTCTGCTTCTCTATTAATTGAAGACCGCGGTCAGAAATTCTACGCCGACGGCCGGGTATTCTCCTTCGCCTCTCCATGGCACATTTAGGAGTAAGACACCTGCTGCCTTTAAGCATTAACTTCTCGCCGCAGCGGTGACACAACTTACAAACTGAATCTATATATCTTGCCATTTCTCTACTTTACACCCGTCTCTTTTTAGGAGGGCGACAACCGTCATGAGGGATAGGACTCATATCCGTAATGCTGGTAATATAAAGGCCTGAACTCTGGAGAGAACGAATAGCTGCCTCGCGCCCACTGCCCGGACCCTTAACATAGACCCCTACCTGGCGTAAACCGTGCTCCATAGCTTTCCGCGCTGCATCATGAGCTGCCAGTTGAGCAGCATAAGGGGTGCCCTTGCGTGAACCCTTAAACCCGGCCGTCCCCGAGCTCCCCCAAGCAATAACGTTCCCCTGAGGGTCGGTGAGAGTCACCATGGTATTATTAAAAGTGGATTTGACATAGGCTCTTCCCGAAGGAACAGACTTCCGTTCCCGTCGTCTTGGTCTGGTACGCCTCCTTTGTGTCATCTACCTCTCCTATTTGAATAAATATTACTTCTTGGCCACACCGCGCCTCTTTCCCCGACCAGCTACTGTTTTACGAGAGCCTCGCCGAGTACGGGCGTTAGTGCGTGTGTTCTGCCCTCTAACCGGCAAGCTATGGCGATGCCTGCTACCCCGATAGCTGCCAATTTCAATAAGGCGTTTGATATTAAGGTCGACCTCTTTTCTAAGCTCCCCCTCAACTATATACTCACGGTCAATAACCTCTCTGAGACGATTAATCTCCTCCTCAGTAAGGTCATCTGTCTTAACTTCGGAATCAACACCAACCTGAGTTAGAATTTTATGACTCAGGTTGGGGCCGACACCATAGATATAGCGTAATGCTATCCCAACATGCTTCTTCCCGGGGATTTCAACCCCAGCTATACGTGCCATCTATTCCCTCCTTACTCGGCAGAATAAGACTGCTGAAAAAAGCTCCAACACTTTTTTTAAGTGGTTTCACTAGCCCTGCCTCTGCTTATGCTTGGGGTTGGTACAAATGACCCTGATTACCCCTCGCCGCTTTATAACCTTGCACTTTTCACATCTAACCTTAACTGAAGCTCTAACTTTCATAACAAACCTTCTTTAATTAACCTAGATATAATTACCCACTCTCCTATAGTATACCAGTTAACAGCCTTATTTAAACCTATAGGTAATCCTGCCCCGGCTCAGGTCATAAGGTGATAGCTCTACCAGTACCTTATCTCCAGGCAAAATCCTGATATAATGCAATCTTATTTTGCCCGAAATATGAGCTAACACCTTGTGTCCATTGGCCAGCTCGACGCGAAACATAGCATTAGGCAGTGGTTCAACTACTACCCCTTCAACCTCAATATTCTCTTTCCTAGGCATAGACTCCTTATCTACAAAGCAGTAAGCACTTCAGGCCCGCCATCAGTGATGGCAATGGTGTTTTCAAAGTGTGCCGAAAGGCTCCCGTCACTAGTAAGTACTGTCCAGTGGTTATCATCAAGTCTGGTGCGCCAGTCACCAATGTTCACCATCGGCTCAAGGGCAAGGGCCATACCTTTCTTCAGCATTGGTCCCTGTCCCGGTATACCAAAGTTAGGTATTTGAGGTTCCTCATGCATCTCCCGGCCAATGCCATGTCCGGTGTACTCACGAACCACCGAATACCCTCTTGACTCAGCATAATGCTGAATGGCGGCCGAAACATCTCCCAGCCTCACCCCGGCCCGGGCGGCAGCAATGCCAGCTTTCAGGGCACCCTCGGTAGTTTCCATAAGCTGTTTGGCCGCTGGACTAATTTTGCCCACGCCTACTGTTATCGCCGCATCACCCTGAAAACCATTAAAAATTGCCCCAAAGTCAAGGGAGACGATGTCGCCATCTTGCACAACCCGTTTCCCCGGAATCCCGTGCACTATCTCGTCATTTACTGAGACACAGAGATTAGCTGGAAATCCCTGGTATCCCTTAAACGAGGGCTTAGCTCCAAGTCTCTCCAGCTCTTGAGCCGCAATAACATCTAACTCCTCGGTTTTTATCCCTGGTTTCACCTGCAATTTTAGCGCCTCCAGTACAGCGGCGACAATCCTGCCAGCTTGCCGCATAATGGCAATCTCCTGCTCTGATTTAATAATTATACTCATTTCTCCCTAGGCTGGACAGACTCCCTCCTAAAAGATTCTACCACTCTTCTCCCCACCTCATCCACACTACCCTCTCCGTCTACCTCTACTAGCTTACCCGCCTGAGTATAGTAATCAATAAGTGAAGCTGTCTCGGTAAAATAGACCTCGAGTCTCTTTTTCACTGTTTCCACGGTATCGTCGGGGCGTTGATATAACTCGCCGCCACACTTATCGCACTTACCCCAAACCTTAGGAGGAGAATTTACAGCATGATACGGGGTCTGGCATTGACGGCAAATCCAGCGCCCACTGAGCCGCTCTAGCAGTTCCTCCTCAGAGACCTTGATATATATCACCTTATCTACAGCCTTACCCTGCTCAGCCAGAGCTTTATCCAATGCCTCAGCCTGTTTCAGATTCCTGGGAAAGCCGTCAAAGATTACCCCTCCTTCGCAGTCAGGGGCTGAGATACGCTCCAAAACCATCTGTATCGTTATCTCGTCAGGGACGAGCATTCCCTTCTCCATATAGGACTTTGCCTTCATAGCTAAGTCTGTCCCCTGCTCTTGAGCCTGCCGGAACAGGTCGCCGGTGGCAATATGCGCCATTTTCAGTTCCTGTGCCACTCTAGATGCCTGTGTTCCTTTGCCGGCACCGGGAGCACCCAGAAAGATAATATACAAACCTTTTCTAGCCATCTTCATTTAATAAAGCCTTCGTAGCGCCGCATTGTCAGCTGTGCCTCCATCTGCTTCATGGTATCCAGAACTACACCAACCACAATCAATAAACCCATGCTGGATAGTTGTATTACCTGGACATCAGTAATCTCTCGAGCCATAAATGGTATTATCGCCACTACAGCTAAGAAGAGGGCGCCTGCCCAGGTAATATGGGTAATGACCTGGTTAAAATAATCAGAGGTTTGTTTCCCTGGCCGAATGCCGGGGACAAACCCCCCCTGCCTTTGCAGGGTGCCAGACAAATCTTGCTGCTGAAAAATCACCATAGTATAAAAGAAAGCAAAGGCAACTACCAGTACAAAATAGAGCCCCCAGTAAAACAAGCCCATAGCCCCGGCTGCATTAGGATTAAACAGATTCTGAATATGATTAGCCAGGTTAGGGTCAGCTCCAGCCGGATTGGCAAAATAGCTGGCTATCATCCCGGGAAAGAGTACCAGAGACATAGCAAAAATAAGGGGTATCATCCCGGCGGTGTTTACCCGCAGCGGAATATGGGTTGACCCTGATTGCCGGTACATGCGGTTACCCCGAAATACCGTGCGAGCATATTGCACGGGAATACGGCGGTGAGCCTCGGTAAAGATGACTATGAGTAGAATGGTGGCCAGGGCTATGAGAATGTAAGCAATCAAACCCCAAACCTGTCCCTGTTGTGCCGCCAGAAAAACATCGCCAGCCAGCGACCAGTACCCTGCCACAATACCAGCGAAGATTATTATAGATATACCGTTGCCAATACCGTATTCAGTGATAAGCTCACCCAGCCAGACTAAGAACATGGTCCCGGCAATCATAGAAATAACCATGGCCGCCAATGGCAAGGCTGCGGTACTCTCAAGCACAGGTGGGTCAACACGCTGGAGCAATACTATCTGTCCGTAACCAGCAAATCCAGCCATAGGCACTGTCAGCCAGTGAGTAAACCGGTTAATCTTGTCCCTGCCAGCTTCTCCCTCCTGGGAAAGAGCCTGCAAGCGTGGTATAACCGGCGTCATCAGCGTCATGATAATTGAAGCTGTTATATAAGGGTAAACCCCCATCGCCGCTACACTGAAGTTCCTCATGGCACCGCCACTGAACATGTCCAGCATGCCCAGCAAAGCGTTTTGCTCAAATAGTGTCTGCAGGGCTCCCGAGTTTACTCCGGGCAGAGGGACATGAGCCACAAAGCGGAATGCTACCAGGATACCAAAGGTAAAGAGAATGCGACGCCTTAAGTCGGGTAGACGGAAGGCGTCAATCATCGCCTGAAGAAGCCGTGGCCTAGCTTGTCTCGGACGCATACCCCACCTCCTCCACTCTACCACCTACCGCCTCAATCTTGGCCCTAGCAGCAGTAGAAAACTTGTGTGCTTTTACCGTAAGGGGATGATTAAGGTCACCCTCAGCCAGAATCTTAACCGGATGCCGTAGAGATTTCACCAGTCCAGCAGCGACCAGTTTTTCCGGAGTCACCTCACTCCCCGACTCAAAGCTATTAAGTCTATTTATACTAATAACGCTGTACTCTGTCCTGAAAATATTGACAAAGCCGCGCTTCCGCGGCAAGCGCTGAATCAGAGGCAACTGCCCGCCCTCAAAGCCCGGACGCATCTTGAAGCCAGCACGGGATTTCTGTCCTTTAACTCCCCGCCCTGAATAGGTGCCATGTCCACTACCGTCCCCCCGCCCCACTCGCTTCCTGCTTTTCTTAGAGCTGGGAGCTGAAGATAATTCATCAAGCCTCATCAGTTTTTTCCTCTACCTTAACTAGATGCCTCACCTTGTTAATCATACCTCGAATTGAGGCTGAATCATTATGGGTAACACTCTGATTCAGTCGGCGAAAACCAAGAGCCTTCAGGGTCCTCTTCTGGTCCTGACTATAGCCGATACCACTTTTGACCCAGGTGACATTTATTTTAGCCATTTTTATGCTGCTTCCTCACCTTCAGCACTAACCTCTGCTAAAGAACTCTCTTCTTTAGCAGATTCGATAACTATTCCCTTGCGTTTGGCCAACTCCTCCTTCGGGTCTTTAAGCTGACTGAGGGCAAGCATCGTTGCCTTAGCCACGTTAATATGATTAGCACTGCCCATGGATTTGGTCAGGATATCCTTGATTCCAACTGCCTCGAGCACAGCTCGAACGCTACCACCGGCGATGATACCGGTACCAGGTGCTGCCGGTTTAAGCAGCACCTTGGCAGCCCCAAATTTAACCGTCGTTTTATAAGGAATAGTTGTCCCCTTTAGGGGAACTTTAATCAAATTTCTTCTGGCGGTAGCATTAGCCTTGCTAATTGCCAGGGGCACCTCATTAGCCTTGCCCAGACCGATGCCCACATGTCCATTGCCATCTCCGGTAACCGCTAAGGCATTGAAACTGAGACGCTTCCCCCCTTTCATCACCTTGGCTACCCGGTTGATATTGATTAGCTTATCAGTCAGGACTAGCTCTGACGGGTCTATCGTACTTAGACGTTCCTTCATATTTTCAAACTATCTCCCTTGAGATTCCATTCCTTCCTGAGTTTAAAATTGGCTCCCTTAGAATTTCAATCCCTCCTGGCGAGCTGCCTCAGCCAGAGCTTTAACTCTACCATGATACTTGTATCCACCACGGTCAAAAGCTACCTGGTTTATCCCTCTGCTCAGGGCTCGCTTGGCTACCAGGGAACCGACCAGCTCAGACTTACCTGTCTTTGTTTTACCAACTACCGCACTTTTTATCTCTGAATCCAGGGTTGAAGCGGAGGCCAGCGTATGCCCTTGTGAATCATCAATCACCTGAGCATAAATATGGTTCAGGCTACGGAAAACACACAACCGGGGCGCAGAGGTCGTACCCTTCACCTTGGCTCTTACTCGAAGATGTCTTCTATGACGAGCTACCCTTGGGCCATCTTTTGCCAATTATTCCCTCCTGCCTATAGCCTTACCTGCTTTACCTGCTTTAAGGCGAACTGGTTCCCCAGCGTATCTAATACCCTTACCTTTATAGGCATCAGGCGGACGGATAGCCCGAATTCTAGCTGCCATCTCACCAACTACTTCCTTATCAATCCCCGTAACCTTGATGCGGTTACTTCCCTCTACATCAAGGGAGACGCCTGGCAGCGGTGATACCTCTACCAGATGTGAAAACCCAATACGAAGCACCAGCTTGTCCCCCGTCTTTTCAGCCCGATAGCCGACACCCACTATTTCAAGCCCCTTCTCAAAGCCTTTGGTTACCCCTTCCACCATATTAGCCACAAGACTCCGTGTTAGTCCGTGTAAAGAGCGGTGCACCCTGCTATCACTGGGTCGCGACACTATCAGGCTATTATCATTCAGGGTAATAGACATATCCGGGTTAACAGAACGACGAAGCTCCCCTTTGGGTCCCGTTACCGCGACCTCATCCTCTTTAATATTCACTGT
>CAYNFT010000040.1:0-18210 GCA_964396535.1 uncultured Dehalococcoidales bacterium
CCAGTAGAGCCTCCCTGAGCCTGCCTCTCCATTTTCCCTTTATCATGTTTCTACCCCTACACTAATCACTATCCTCTGTGCTTCCGTGTCACAGGCGAATTAAAGCGGAAATATAAATATCTATATATTTCTTCGTTATTAGCGGTATTAAAGATCTTTGGGTTGCTAGCCTTATCGCACAAAAAAGATAACATTGTAACCCATGCGTCGGGAGTCCTATATGGCTAGTTTTGTGAGGTATAAAGGCTTAGTTTGGTATATCTAACGGCTCAACTAATTATAAGTTAGCCGGTGGCAGTTATCAAATAGTTATTAAAAAAATTAAGTGGCCATTTGGCCGCTTAGATTTTAATTCAAAGGTTTCTGATAACTTCATAGGTTATTCGAATCTTCTTATTTCTCTGGAGAACATTGAAGGGTAGGTACCGATACTTGTTCGCTTCTTATTAAAGTCAAATTGGGACCAATTATCCGCTAATTATCCACCATTTGGTACCATTTCAGGTACTTTTAGAACGATGATTTCCACCTCCATGTAGTAGGCTATATTATGGGTTTGTATATATTGGAGGTAGTAATCAGAGCTAGGGCTATTCTTGCTGTGGTTATCTCAAAAACCAGAGCCATTGGCTACCAACAAGGATATAACCTAGAAAAAGGATTGTAGCAAAGTAAAGTAGAGGTTGATAAATGGCAATAAATGTTACTGATCAGATAACCACTGAGGGAGACATAGAGCACGAATATATTAAGTTAAGAGAGGTTATATAGTCGTAAAAGTTTTCACAACCTGAAAAGGATGGGCGAACAATGTGGGTGTCAAAAACAACAGGGTTTCTCATAATAGCGGCAGTGCTTCTCATTGGGAGTATGCTTCCGCTCTTTGCGGACAATACAGCAGCAGCCAATGGGGAAGCAATCATCATTGACCACACCTCTGCAAATATAACTCAAATCCCTGAATGGGCGATAATGCATGCTAAATACTATCTTCATATCGGATACGGGCATACTTCCCACGGCGCGCAGTTGACCGACGGTATGACGGGCCTAGTCACCTTTGCCAATGGCGGAGGTAAAGGCTTATCACTCCCTGAAGATATTTTTGCATACAATAACGGTGGTACAGACGGGGCACTGGACCTGGAGGAAGGCTCCGGATACTCGGAGGGATGGTTACGGGGGGATTTACGCTCCTACGACCAATGGGTAACCGAGACAATAGAATATCTGGAGTCAGATAACCATACGGATTGTAATGTTATTATCTGGTCATGGTGCTTGGGTACTGACGGGGCGGGGTATAAATATGCAGAAGGGACGCTGGCTAGTGAGTACCTAGACCCCATGGCTCAGCTGGAAGCAGCTTATAAAGATGTTACATTTGTTTACATGACCTCGCCTATGGACCACACGGATGATGCAGATTGTAAGGCGGCGAACGAGATGATCCGTAATTCTTGCAGTATCAATGGCTCAGTCCTGTACGACTATGGGGACATCGAGAGCTGGGACCCAGATGGTAACTTTTACGAATTTACTGATGACGGTTGCGATTATTTTAATTCTGCCGACAACACAACCCCGCTGGGTAACTGGGCGCTCGAATGGCAAAACTCACATGATCTAAATGTCGATTGGTATAATTGCTCAGCCCCTCATACATATCCCTTAAATTCAAATCTGAAAGCATACGCTGCTTGGTGGTTATGGGCACGGCTGGCAGGTTGGGATGGCACAAATGACCAAGCGGTTGCCTCCTATAGCGACTCCTCACACAGTATTGAATTTGCATGTGACAACTTTACGGATTACAGCACCGAGCATACCGTCTATATGTACGGCACTGGCTTACTTCCCAGCCATAATTACAAGGTGGTTTATTACGATGGCAGCGATATCAGGAGGTTAACCGATAGTGTAACCTCCGGTACAACAGGGAACGTGTCCAGCGAGCATGAGTTTACTCTGGGGACAGATGTCGCCGGAACCTGGAATGTTATCATCTGCGAGCCCAACTTTACACCCCCAGATCCATATGATGATACCTGGTCATACACCATTACCAGCGATAACTTTATCGTCGAGGATTCGGCTATCCCTGAGTTTCCCACCGTTATGGCAGCTATTGTAGCCTTTAGCCTGTGCGTTGGGGTATACCTCTGGATGAGACGTAAAGCAGTCCCGGTCCCAGCTAACAGCACTAAATATGGTAGCATCTGAGGTATAATTAGCCTGGGTTACATAGTTCTGACCGTGAGAGGTAAGATTTCTGCTTCTCTAAAAGCCTATTCAGCAGCGCCTATATTATTTCTTTATTATTGCCCAGGAAACGGGGCAAGTCCACAATACTGGTTACTATAGCTCTATAAGTGGCAATACTATTGGGGGCAGGTCCTGGCAGATCAACATCACTGGAATTAGCCCCATGGTCAATCAGCTTTAAACAACCAGAGTATTAGTCATTAGAAGATTAGAAGCGATGATTGACGATCATTATATTAAAAATGTAAAATTCAAATTGTTAAATTCTATTCTAAGATTAGTAATCATTAGAGGAATATAAATGGATAGTAGAGATACGCGCACTAGCTCCAAGTTTATTCTGAAATCTAGTGAAGGAAGGACACTCATAAATGGCGCAACGACCGCGTGTTTGGGTTATAAGACTGCATCAGGGGACGGTCTAAGACAAGAAGGGGTGTGGGCTGACTGGAAGTGGGATGGCGACCGATTTGAACTTTTAAACGATCGATATGGGATTTATCCGCTGTTTTACTACGCAAAAAACGGTGACTTTGGAGTGTCCTCTAGCATTATAGATCTTTTAGAAAACGGTGCATCAACGCAACTTGATGATGCGGCGATAGCAGTCTTCTTGAGGTTAGGCTTTTTCATAGGTGATGATACACCCTTTTCTTCTATTCGAGCGGTGCCCCCCGGTTGCAGATTGTCCTGGTGTAACGGGCAATTGGATGTTCGTACTGAGAATAATGGTATTTCAGGTACTACAAGTGCCATGTCGAGAAAGAACGCCGTTCGAACCTATGGCGAGCTATTCCAATCAGCAATAGGTCGGATGCTACCCACGAAGAATGACAAAGTAGCCTTACCTTTAAGTGGGGGGCGTGATTCACGGCACATTCTGTTTGCTCTTTCCAAGGCTGACCGACTACCAGATGCATGTATCACGGTAAAGTATCAACCTCCAAAGCCGAATGAAGATGCGGCTATTGCTGCAGTTGTGGCAAGAGCACTTGGTACCAAGCATGTCGTTGTCGAGGCGTCACAAAATCGCTTTCATGACGAAACTCGATTTAATGTTCTTACAAATTTTTGTTCACAAGGACCTGCGCAGTTTGTACCACTTGCTGACTATATCCGAAAAGAGATGTACAGTCGTATCTATGATGGTATAGGTGGTGACGTGCTTTCTGCTGGTCTGTTTCTTACCCAACGGAGGCTTGAGTTGTATGATTCTGGGAGATTGGATTTACTCGCTGAGGATCTACTGGACGCTGGAACAGGAGCAGAAGAATATTGGTGGCGTATGATACTCCCAAGGGCTATCTTGAGGCGATGGAATCGGCAGCTGGCTATCATGCACCTTAAGACAGAGTTGGCCAAACACGCCCGATCGCCTAACCCTGTTCGGCAGTTCATTTTCTGGAATAGAACCAGGAGGCTAATTGCTCTCCCTCCCTGGGGCATCCTAGCACAGCCTGCCCTGGTATTTGCACCTTATCTTGCTTACGATGTCTTTGATTTTCTTACCCGGCTTCCAGCCAGTTATTTTATCGATCATACTTTTCACACCGATGCAATTGATGCCTTCTATCCAGAATACGCTCACCTACCGTATGAAGACAAAACTGCGCCTGGAATGCCTAGAACTAAAATTCGACGGAAAGAGCTTCCTCGTTTTCTATATGAAACATACCGTTATCTTATACCTGAGTGGCGTAGTATCTCCTACGTACGTCGCTCTTTTTTCATACCTCCTATCCTTACTTGCCTATTAGATATCGGGCTTAAATATGCAACTAAAGTTCCGGCGTTACTTACTTTGCCCATATATCTAATTCAACTGCAGCAGACCACAAACACCTACGTGGACACACACCAAGCACATCAGGGCAGATAATGGGCCTGAATTTACGGCTATGGCGGTAAGAGGGTGGTTAAACCGTATAGGAGTAAAGACGCTCTTTATCGAATCTGGCAGTCCCCGGGAGAACGGGTATATCGAATCCTTTAACGGAAAGCTTAGGGATTGTTTACCGACTACATACTCCTGAGACCATATTATCGGTAACCCTAATTTGAAGAGTGGTATCCTTTGTGGGGACAGGTCAACTATAAAATAGCTTATGCCAAACTGGCTTGAAAAGCCTTATTACCAAATTATAGAGAGGTTTAGGCATAAATCTGATTGTCTGTCCTAATGCACGTTGCCAAGCGGGAAACGAATACCCGATATCTGCAGCATACTCTCTTATCTCTTGAGTAAAAGCGTCATCGTCTTTACTCTTATTACTCAAGACGTCGATTATGATGTAGCGATTTCGTACTTTCTTCCACTTATATAAGTCAAAAACCTCGCCAAAATTGTCAATGACACCTAATAACTCAAGAGTAAGGAGTGTCCTACAACATTTATAGCATATAGAGCAGTTTCTACCATCTCCTTGATGAGCAACACACACGTTTAACCAGTGATTCATAACATTTTTGGCAGCCAACTGTTTCATTTTTTCAATTCTAGAATACTGGCTCCCCGACGATATAAACTCCAAAGTTTCTGTTGACAGCAAATGGACTGCTGAAGGGTTTGTATGTGCTATATCATCCGTTGGTCCTATAAATGAATCTTGATAACGAAAGTCTGAGGAGAGATAATATTTGCTAAACAGTTTCTGAAGTAATAACGGGCAGGACAAGTGTCTTGATTGGTAGGTTTCTGTATAAAACTCGCTATAAAATTCGTTGAGGTTTGAGTCAACTTTGATTAAATCTATACCCAACTCTTCAGGTAAACCTCTAATGAGCTCATACCTTGAGTTAAACACTGCCCTGGCCCGAGCTGGTGTTTTTTCGTCCCCATGAGAACCAATGTTATTAAAAATAAAGTGCGTAATTCTATAGTTAGGAAGAACATCTTCCGCTAGCAAATATTGGAGCACCGTGGAAAAGGAATCTATACCGGCTGTGAAGCCGGTTCCAACTGCACCTTCGCAGTTATATTGTTTGCCATCATCTATTGAGTCGGGTATAATCTTGATTGGCTTGAGGGAAGGTATCGCCAGCCGTATTATGTTCATGTAATAGTTTGTTAAGTTGTGGTATAGCTTCTCAGATACGGCGCCCTTTACAGTAATATCATCCCCAAGCTGCATGGCAAGCGGCAGAACCCCTACCAAAAAGCCGTCAAGTTTCTCAGTGGTCAAGTAGCGACCGTATTTTTTGTCTACCGAATACCAGAGCTTTTCCTGTTTACCGGAATACTCTATAACGGATTCCAGTATTGCACGACCTTCGTCTTTAGTCACCTTAGTCGGTCTAATCAACATAGCAGTTAAAGTGTATAAGAGCGTAATCGTAGATGTCAAGGGTGTGTACTGGTTGGTTCTTATGCGCCATAGTTGATAGCCACTAGGGGATAGTCTACCCTCTAGGGAAAAGAGGGTAGAGATGGAGAACATAATTTGGATAGAAAAACTAGAAGGGGCACCCCACCGCAAATCACTAGAACACATCATAACGGGTTACATACTATCACTGCTTGATACCCAACACCCCTATATGGCTGATTCTCAGGTCATCTTCGCCCTCGTGGGAAATAGATGGATCAATAACAGTAGGTATATCCTTGTCACGGCGACTCCATTCATAGATGAATCGGTAATCAAGACCTTTCACATTGTTGAAGAACTCGCGCCACTGGCTTTTCCTAATTCTATTCACCCATTCGCCCCGAGCATTTCTGGAAAAACTCTCTTCAGACTCAGAATAAAAGGCAAAAGGATGATTTAAGATGTCTCTATGATCTTCTAGGTGGATGCAGTGTATCATTATTCCTCCCCTCCGAAGGTCGCTTGTTAAGTTTTCCAATAAAGGGGAAATGTCATCAACTGGTACATATTCCAGTACCGAAAGTGAATATACAAGATCCGCAGGGATATTTAGGCGGTTTTTTGCCAAATCGATTGGTGCGATATATTCAATACCGATTCTGTTCAGGGTATCAGAAGTCCATCTGTCGATTGAAAGAAGATTGGCCAGTCGAGCCCTAATTTCACTGTGTTCACAGAAGGGCGATAAAATATCGCGTACCACTGATGGCACAGCCTTGTGAATTGCATCGGACAAAGATTGCGATTGTGCCAGTGGCAATATGTCCGTGGCGATTACTTTTTTTGCCCCTAGTAAGTGAAATATGACGGCGTGACTCAGCACCCATCCACTACCTATTTCAAGGCAAACTTTGTCTCTCATTGATGGAGATCCTGCAGAGTGTAGTATAGCGGCAATTTGAGCAGCAGACAGGTCAACTATAAAATAGCTTATGCCAAACTGGCTTGAAAAGCCTTATTACCAAATTATAGAGAGGTTTAGGCATAAATCTGATTGTCTGTCCTAATGCACGTTGCCAAGCGGGAAACGAATACCCGATATCTGCAGCATACTCTCTTATCTCTTGAGTAAAAGCGTCATCGTCTTTACTCTTATTACTCAAGACGTCGATTATGATGTAGCGATTTCGTACTTTCTTCCACTTATATAAGTCAAAAACCTCGCCAAAATTGTCAATGACACCTAATAACTCAAGAGTAAGGAGTGTCCTACAACATTTATAGCATATAGAGCAGTTTCTACCATCTCCTTGATGAGCAACACACACGTTTAACCAGTGATTCATAACATTTTTGGCAGCCAACTGTTTCATTTTTTCAATTCTAGAATACTGGCTCCCCGACGATATAAACTCCAAAGTTTCTGTTGACAGCAAATGGACTGCTGAAGGGTTTGTATGTGCTATATCATCCGTTGGTCCTATAAATGAATCTTGATAACGAAAGTCTGAGGAGAGATAATATTTGCTAAACAGTTTCTGAAGTAATAACGGGCAGGACAAGTGTCTTGATTGGTAGGTTTCTGTATAAAACTCGCTATAAAATTCGTTGAGGTTTGAGTCAACTTTGATTAAATCTATACCCAACTCTTCAGGTAAACCTCTAATGAGCTCATACCTTGAGTTAAACACTGCCCTGGCCCGAGCTGGTGTTTTTTCGTCCCCATGAGAACCAATGTTATTAAAAATAAAGTGCGTAATTCTATAGTTAGGAAGAACATCTTCCGCTAGCAAATATTGGAGCACCGTGGAAAAGGAATCTATACCGGCTGTGAAGCCGGTTCCAACTGCACCTTCGCAGTTATATTGTTTGCCATCATCTATTGAGTCGGGTATAATCTTGATTGGCTTGAGGGAAGGTATCGCCAGCCGTATTATGTTCATGTAATAGTTTGTTAAGTTGTGGTATAGCTTCTCAGATACGGCGCCCTTTACAGTAATATCATCCCCAAGCTGCATGGCAAGCGGCAGAACCCCTACCAAAAAGCCGTCAAGTTTCTCAGTGGTCAAGTAGCGACCGTATTTTTTGTCTACCGAATACCAGAGCTTTTCCTGTTTACCGGAATACTCTATAACGGATTCCAGTATTGCACGACCTTCGTCTTTAGTCACCTTAGTCGGTCTAATCAACATAGCAGTTAAAGTGTATAAGAGCGTAATCGTAGATGTCAAGGGTGTGTACTGGTTGGTTCTTATGCGCCATAGTTGATAGCCACTAGGGGATAGTCTACCCTCTAGGGAAAAGAGGGTAGAGATGGAGAACATAATTTGGATAGAAAAACTAGAAGGGGCACCCCACCGCAAATCACTAGAACACATCATAACGGGTTACATACTATCACTGCTTGATACCCAACACCCCTATATGGCTGATTCTCAGGTCATCTTCGCCCTCGTGGGAAATAGATGGATCAATAACAGTAGGTATATCCTTGTCACGGCGACTCCATTCATAGATGAATCGGTAATCAAGACCTTTCACATTGTTGAAGAACTCGCGCCACTGGCTTTTCCTAATTCTATTCACCCATTCGCCCCGAGCATTTCTGGAAAAACTCTCTTCAGACTCAGAATAAAAGGCAAAAGGATGATTTAAGATGTCTCTATGATCTTCTAGGTGGATGCAGTGTATCATTATTCCTCCCCTCCGAAGGTCGCTTGTTAAGTTTTCCAATAAAGGGGAAATGTCATCAACTGGTACATATTCCAGTACCGAAAGTGAATATACAAGATCCGCAGGGATATTTAGGCGGTTTTTTGCCAAATCGATTGGTGCGATATATTCAATACCGATTCTGTTCAGGGTATCAGAAGTCCATCTGTCGATTGAAAGAAGATTGGCCAGTCGAGCCCTAATTTCACTGTGTTCACAGAAGGGCGATAAAATATCGCGTACCACTGATGGCACAGCCTTGTGAATTGCATCGGACAAAGATTGCGATTGTGCCAGTGGCAATATGTCCGTGGCGATTACTTTTTTTGCCCCTAGTAAGTGAAATATGACGGCGTGACTCAGCACCCATCCACTACCTATTTCAAGGCAAACTTTGTCTCTCATTGATGGAGATCCTGCAGAGTGTAGTATAGCGGCAATTTGAGCAGCAGACAGGTCAATTCGTTTTGATGACCCTGCCAATATTCTTGAGTGGAGACCATTAAAAAATCGTGACTGACGCATTCTTGTTTTGATACTTCCGGGAACCATTTGTTTAAAATATGACTTCATGTCTTTTAGACCTCTTTCGCTGCGATATAGTATTGTCTTATTATGAGTGATACCAAAAATGGAAGCAACCCAGATCGCGGCACAATACTTGACCTGGCTGAACAGCTGGATACATGGAATAATTATGGCGTCCCGGGGATGGGCTAATAGCTAAATCTATAGATATAGATATGGGAAGGGGGGGGAGATGCGTCTTCCCCCCTTAATGTTAAGCTACTGTATTTACTTCCCAGCCTCTTCTCCTGCCTTACCTTGGTTCATAAATAAATTCGTAAGATGCATTCTAAGCATTCTCTTATTCTCTCTAGAAGGCCACCACACATGACCATCCTCTTCAATGTGCAAATCAGGGGGCTTCTGTTCCTTCCATCTGGCGAGGCTATTTTCTTCGTATTTAGACATAGAACTGATAACTCTGGCCGGTACACCCATGACAATACTATTTGGGGGCACATCTGAGATAACCACGGAACCTGCTCCGACTATTGAACTCCTACCGATGTGAATATTCGGAAGTAAATGGGCATCTCTTCCTATCATACAATCATCCTCTATGGTAATAGTACCGAAGACGCGGATGTCAGGGATTCTATCTTGAAAAACCCAACCACCTCCATCATGAGTATGGAAAGTGACGCCGACCGATATATACACGCGATTACCAATGGTCACCAAATAAGGCTCAGCCCCAAGTGAGTTAACATAAATATCACAATGTTCACCAATCCGCGCGCCCTGTTTTCGGAAATACACAGCAATGGTCCTACTAGTATATCCAGCCCTTGCAATTGCCGATTTGGTTGCATATAGCGTATCAATAGAAAAAGAGATTAGCCGTAGTATAAACGATGTTTCCCATTCTTTTTTCCGATAATAGGATCTAAGGCTTCTAAATATCGTCTTGATCATAAAGATCACCCCCCACTATCTTCACCACTCTTACCCTTTTCTGCTCATTCCGCTTGTAATTCTCCGTCTCATAGTAGCTCAATCATGGCACTGGCAAGTGCCTCTAGAGTAAAAGACAATGCCAGCCCTTCTTACTCTTTAGTATAGACCATCCCAACCAACTATCCGAGCCATCATCCACCAGAACGCTCCTCCTTTTAAGTTGCAATTCAAAGCTTGGGAATGTGCGCAAGAACATGACCAGCACAGGTCGGAGCCAGGATTTTCGGCGCACCATTCTTGAGCCCAATTGCCGCCATTATAATCACAATTATCATTTGCATTAAGGTCGAGGAAATAATTACCATCCGGATCGTAGCTCTCAATATCTGCAAAGTCAAAAAGAATTTTGTTATTTTCGATACAATAACTCCTAATCTGATTATTCCGGACGTTTAAACTACCTGACTCTCCAGTACCGTCCAGATGCCCTGTCATGTAAATAAATACAACGTCAGGATAATCAATTTCGAGCTGATTCATGGCATTCAGATAGGTATCGATTCCTTCTTTTGTATTATCTGAAACACCCCCGCACCACGACCAAATCACAACATTCCTGTCATTATCAGGTTGGTTCAATTGGCTCCTAGTCGAATTCATCCAAGTGAGACTGCCTTTATGTCCGAGATCGGACTGAACTTCTTGATAGGAAAGAGCTCCACCTGAACCCGTTTTATTAAAATCATAAGGACTACCATAATGTGATTTAAGATTATTCATACCTGTAGTTATTTGACTACCGTGAGAGGTATGACCATACCAAACCCTGAAATTTAACTTCGCCTGCTCAATCCATTGAGAAGGAATCTGGGTGATATCGGTGCGTTGATGGTCGATAATTATGGCGCCTAAATATTGCTCTACTTCAGCAGGATTAACCGTAATGGTGATATCCTCTGAGTCGGTTAGCTGACCATCAGACACCTCGAAACGGACGTGATAATCTCCTTTCTCTTCAGGCGCCCAAGAGAATGTTCTAGTATCTTGGTCAAAGTCAGCTCCTTCCGGCAGATTTTTCACAGAAAATGTTAATGTGTCCCCATCCCAATCATTAGCTGAGATAGTGAACTCAAGATGCTGCCCCTCGAGGACTGACATATTACCAATGGCATCAAGCTCAGGGGGATTATTAACATACGGGTCTACGATAGTTATGGTACAAGGGTCACCTTCCGTGACTGTAAAAGGGGCTGCTGTTTTTTCAGGCGCTTTGATAAAAATTACAGCCTTCCCTTTCCTATCGCCTTTAATCTTTACACTAGCTTTATGCTCAAGTTCCTCTTCCGATGTCCATTCGATAGGACTATTGTCTATTGAGATTGATTCATCATCAACATTCTTAAATGATACCACTCCACCATCTATACTTGAATAGTCCCAGGTATAACCATCTATCATATCCCTTGAGACTCCACTAACAGTGACCGCTAGCTCTGTTGGGTCTCCGTTAACTTCTATTATTAAATCATTACAGCTATAGTTAATCCTGCAAGATTCCTCGGTTCCAGAAGTACAAGCAGTCAAAGTTAGGGTTAGTATAATCAGGCAGCTTGTGATCATCCGGATAGCTTTATTAGGCATTTTTTAAATATCCGACCCCTTTATAAGACTACATTTATGCTAGCGGCCAGTGAGCCAACTATGATAGTAATGTACAGGCATGTTCCCATCCAATGGATACCACTTATGCGAAATCAAATGGTTTATTCCGTTGGTGGCATTGTACTTGTCAAACCAAGCAGGCACACCCGAATCTGGATATTTGTAAACATTGAGACCTGTGGAGTGATGCAGAAAGACCGTTTTTACTTTTTGTATGACTTTACTGCTGCCATAAAAATTTGCCACCGAATCAACTATGAATTGAGCAAACTGAGGGCCAGCCTGGTTGTTGGCCAACTTGTTCGGATGCGAGTCAGGATTACTATGACTCAGCTCATAATCGTACCGAAGGAAGTTGGTGTCCGGGTCCATAACTAAACCCCTTAAGTCCCACACATAGATATTGCGGTTGGACCCCCCCTCGGTAAGAAAATACCCCTTCAACCAGTTTGAAAATTCTGTGGCCCTAGCCGCATTTGCACCTTTGTCTCCCTCTGACGGCTCAAAGAGCCTGTGTCTTGGAGGCAGGGTCCAGATGATGAATAGTGTATCCGGATTCTCATTAAACTTATCTCTGAGTAGTCGATAAATCTCCTTGTAATTTTCCAGGCTCTGTCTGGGAGAGGATGGATCAACTCTCCCAACATCCTCCAGGACATCGCTCGCCGGAAAACAATGCTTCATTATCACTACATCGTATTTCGCGACGAGGTCCGCGAACTGCACTTCCTGCCTCAGCCCTAACCTACGAGTGACAATTCCGATAGGTTGTATCCATGACGTGTGTCTGATGGCACTCCCCACCAATCGCCTCGCCAGCGGCACACGAATCAACGCAGTCATATCAATCACCGAAGGAATCCTCTGTTACTGCCAGTTTTTCCCTGACCATGGCAACAATATTAGGGTCCTCCTGCTGATTAAGCCTTTCCAAAGCGGTGCTACGGTCAAGATATCCTTCTCGAACCAGATTCGCCATTTCGAGTGCGTAGGGATGAAAGCCCAATCGTTGCTTGTGTACCACGTTGCCAAAGGAATTGAGAAGGCAATTAGTGGAATTTGCGTCAACGTCCTCAGGTGGTTTCCATCCAAGACGTGATATGTTCTGATAGACCGCTTCTTCATTGTAGTCAAGAAAAGCCAGTGGATGTACGTAATACGGAAAACGATAAGAACCTTCAAAATGTTTGTCCTCGAGAAAATACGGTCTTATCTCACTGCCAGCAATCTGATACAGGGGATCATAGAGTGATTTCTGCATTATTTTCACCATGCTGGGGTTGTTCTTAATGATGGATGATGTGACGGGCGCCTGACCGGGAGACCAGCCGTAAGCAACAAAGGGAATATCCTTTTCAAGAGCAATACGCAGTGTACTATATTTTACTATTCCCATACAGGAGGTGCAGATAGCGCTTGCCCTTTCCAGTGCCTTGGGTGGGTAAACGTCGTTCTTAGCACAATGGCGAAAGATTTTCGCCAGCATACTAAAACGGGGCTTTAAGAAAATATGGTCTACCCCTAATTTCTCCGCAACGGTCCGAATGTTCTCGAAGGTCTGATTCGGCAGAAATCCGTTGTCAAGAGTCACGGCAAGAACATTCAATTCGTATTCTTCCTTAAGGATGGTTAGCGTCTGCGTGCTGTCCTTGCCTCCGCTGTAACACATAAGCACATCATATGTGCCACTTCCTTTGTATTCCTTGATCAATGCCTCGAACTTTTCCCTGTATTCCGCCTTTCTCGTCTGCACACTCTCAGTACCTTTAAAGTCCAGGCATAGATTGCACACCCCTTCCTCATTAAATTGAATTCCAGGGAACGTCTCCGGTAGAGCGCATTTAGCACAAACTTTTAATGCTGACATTGCTTTATCACGTGTCAACTTACCTCTCCTCATTTAGATTGATGCCTAGCCAATATTTACGATTGTCATGCCTTCTCGAACTCATTAAACCAGCCTCGGAGGGAGTATATGCAGGTGTTGTGTCGCATTATGCTTGGAAGTAAAATCTCTAAAAGCCCTTTTGACCTGTTCTTCCGTTAGAGCCATGGCTTGACACACTTCTGCAATAGGAACCTTATTTTCCCAGGCATAAAGTAGTAGGTCGAGTGTATCATAGGCAATACGAAAATACATTTCCTCGTCAGTTACCACAAAGCTAAAGGTATCCGGGCTCGGGGTTCTCTTTATTATCTCCTTTATTACCCCCAGATAGTCAGCGAGCTGGTAGACCTGCGTTTTATACAGGTGAGCAAGCGGCTCAATATCAACACCGCCATCGCCGTACTTTACAAAGAATCCCTGGACGTCTTCACTCCGGTTGGTGGTGCCGCAGACAAGATAATTGTTCATCTCGGCATAATAGTAGAGGTGCATCATCCTGGTTCTCTGCTTGGTATCTGTAGCTGCGACGATACTGCGCATACTCCGGGTATCAAGTCTGGCAGACTTGACGTTGCCTTTGCTGTCCTCAATTTTCAGCGTAAAAACGTTAAAAGCATCTCTGGCTAGCAAATCAGCGGGTAGGGTAATCTTCGATTTATACTGGTCGTTGTATTCAGGGAAAATTGCTTTTATAACCTCATCCCGCTTTTTATAGGTTTCAAACCCCTCAAGAGTAGGCGTTATATCAATGGTTATGGTGTTTACCCCTAACTTTTTAGCGTGCATTGACGCGTATTCCGCCGAAACCGGGTTTGATTCCTTCTCTGGTAGTATTAAAGCTAATACCTTATCCTTTCCGAGGGCTCTCACGCACAGCTCGGCAGAAAGTGCGGAATCAATCCCACCGCTGATTCCTATCACGGCACCATCGCGTTTCATTTCGGCAGCTTGTTTTTTAATGAAGGCACAAAGCCGGTCTGCTTCAGCTTTAGAATCAATTTTAAGGATATCTTTATGGAAAACCACGTTCTCCTCCTAGTAGCCGATCTTTTGTAAATCTCGCTTTTGGATTTTACCGGTAACAGTCTTTGGTAGTGCTCCACAAAGAATCACACTTTTAGGTACCGCAAAGTCTTCCAAACGTTCAGAACAGAACCTAAGGATGTCTTCCTCATTAGCCTCAGAAGTATCGGTCAAATGTACGAAAGCCTTTATGGCCTTACCCAGGATTTCGTCCTCTACCCCGATAACCGCGGCTTCAATAACATCTTCCTTTTCACACAAAACGTTTTCTACCTCTTTGGGACTTACCATGTGCCCGGCAGTCTTTATGATGTCGTCTCTGCGACCCAGGAAATAAAGATAACCTTCCTCATCCTTCTCGAAAAGGTCACCAGTATACAGAACCTTCTCATTGGGATAGAGCCCTGGACGCAGGGCCCTTGCAGTTTCCTCAGGAAGGTTCCAGTAGCCCTTCATTACATTTGACCCTCTCACCACGAGCTCACCAGATTTTCTCGCCTCTGTTATCTCTTTACCCTTCTCATCAACGATGTAGACCTCCGTGTTGGGCATTGCCTTCCCGACAGAGCCGGACCTTTTATCTAACTCTTCAGGAGGAAGGTAAGAGACTCTCTTACATTCGGTCAAACCATACATAGAGTATATTTTGACTCTTGGGAAAATCTCCGCCAACTGTGCGATGTGCTTCGGTGGCAGTGCTTGACCGGTACTAGTAATGTACCTCAGGCTGGAAAAATCATGCTTGTCGAGGTTCTTAAGTCTCACAAGAATCGCCGCAATTGTTGGTACAATCGGCCAACCAGTAACCTTTTCCTTAACAACTAAGTTGATAACTTGCTGGGGGTAGACAAACGCTTTCTCCAAAATTACTGTTCCGCTGAACTTAAAGGCCATGAGGACCTGATATAAGCCGTAGTCAAATGCTAAGGGCAGGGTATCAATTATGATATCGTCGCTGGTATTCTCCAAGTATTGAGTAATAGAGTTGGCGGCTGATACCATATTACGGTGTGTTAACATCACTCCTTTGGGATTGCCACTTGAACCCGAGGTGTATATAAGACTTGCTAAATCAATATCGATGCAAGATGGTATCACACGGACAGAAGAGTATTTCTCCAGTATTGTCTTATAGGATAATACTCTGGAGCCTATACCCAGCGCATTTATTGTAGAAATCTTTTCGTAATCAGTAATGATTATCAACTTCAGACTTGGCGAATGCGATATAACTTCAGGTAAGTGTACAAGATGCTTTGTATCGGTTATCAGGACTCGCGCCTCGCAGTCCCTCAGTACGTACTCCAATTTTCCTGCCTTGACCTGGGGGTCTACTATCACAAGGATACCTCCGGCCTTCAGGATGCCGAAGAGAGAGACCACTGATTCAACGGAGTTGTCAAGATGTACAATCGCCCTGTCCTGCCTCCGAAATCCTTCTTCGAGCAGGGCGTTGCCAAGAGAATTGGCAGCATTGTCAATCTCAATGAAGGTGACCCTTTTGTTTCCACAGATTAATGCCACCTTGTCGGGATACAGTTCGGTGCTTTTTCCCAAAAATTCATTGATTAACATAATGGATGCTCCGGATAATAAGCTAGAGGTTATGACTTATCATTTGCTGACTTTGACTGCACGAAAGTAACTAATCTGTTAACAGAATCAAGGTTATCAGGGATTATTTCTTCATCTTCTACCCTGAAATCAAACGTCTCTTCAAGGAAAGCTACCAGTTCCAGTACTCCTACAGAATCAATAATCCCTTCCTCTAAGAAGGAATCATCATCAGCAAAGGTTGTTAATTTGCCCCCTTTTAGAAAATGGTTTACAATAAATTCCTTTATTGTTTTTTTAATGTCCATATTTCTGTATTTCTGCAATTCCTTTCATTATGTCTAATATTACCAAGTGTGAGCAAATAGTACAATAGTCTTGTTTGGAGACCTTATCAATACTAAAGAGTGACGCCTTCTGTCCATAATCCACCGACATACCAATTCTTTATATCGTACAACTGATTTTCATCATCATATGATAGGTTCTTGAGTTCAAAAATATAACCATATGCTCTTCTCTTTAAGAATCCAAATCTCCTCAACAAATTGAAAGTGGTCATCATAAGAGAGTTCCGAATATTACCTAAGAAGTAAACGTAGCCTACCTTTCGATGACGCAAATTTTTTAGAATATTCTGTAGCAAGAAAGCACCCGCTGTGGCAGTTTCAAATGTGAAATCTGTAAGAAAAGCTCTTGTGTTGTCTCTCATACCAACATAGCAATAACCCCTCAATAAGCTATCACTATATAGAAAATAGGTATCATATTTAATATGTGGGTTATTAAATATACGCCATTCGAGATACTTTGCATCCTGATCTATGTGGATTAGATTCGGATACTTACCCCTCAACCTAGCATACAGCATATCAAGATCATTCGTAGACTTGAGCTTACGCTCAATCGAGAAATTGATGTATCGATACTTCCTGACAGGCATGGGATACAATCTATACATAAAAGAATAAGCATAATTAAACAAAGTCAGAAGAGATAAGATAATCTTCTTTCCTGTTCTTCGTTGTGATTTAAGGAAACCAGACAAAGTGCTCCGAAGATTTAGAATTAAAACAGATTCATACATAGTATTTTCGTAGATGGTATATCCAAGCTTATCCCTCCATACCTTAACGGCGAGACCGGCAGGTATGTATCCCCACATACAGGAACTCCCCTTTTCTTTGCATAGATCTGTTGCGAATTCGACAAGTTTTTGGAACCAACCTCCACCACGGTACTTGGGGTGTAGCAAGCTACCTTCACCTTTACTAGAAAGATATCTTTTACCCCCGATATTAATGTATATTGGTATCCTCCCAGCAATCCCGCTAATAGAACCCTCGTCTTCCAGAAGCACGACTGCAGATAAGTCAGGATAACTGCTCATAAATTCCCAGGCCCACTGTTCAGGAGTTCTATTATCACCAAGATGAGTTTTACGGAAAGCAAGTATTTCATTAATATCAGAACTTCTAAATTCTCTTATTTTCACCTTATTGTTCAAGAGCTTTCCTCCCCGAATACTCATAGATCTCTCCTGCTGAGGTCATCCACGCGTTCTTCTCATGGCAGTATCTTAATATTTTCTCGTAGAATTCTCCCATCTCACCAAACATGTATATATTATGCCATAGAATTGTGATGACACCTTTGTATCTTTCAACAGTATCAATAAGCCTTTTAGTAATTTCCCAGGAAGTCTGCTTATCAAATTTCATATATGTGTCAAAGGTGGTGTCCATAATATTCAGAGGAATTTCCCAGATATCAATATATCTATTAGTTTTCAAGTTAAAGGGTTGGAAAGGGTGGCACATGCCATTCCTAAACCCCACACAGTCGGCATAACCAAAAGTAGTATCATATTTAAAACCGGCTTCTTTGAGTAGCTCCCATGTTGTTGGCACCTTAAATAGCAGGTAGTGATTTCGATAACCTATCACTTCCTTTCCAATAACATTCTCTAATCTTTTCTTTGTCTTCTTCATCTCGTCTAAATCAATGTATGCTTTAAATCCGCCGTGTAAACCAACTTCCCATCCAGCATCCACAATCGTCTTCAAGTCCTTCTTCAACCTCTCGATTTTACATCCTCCAAATCTGGTAGTTTCGTCCGATAACAGGAAATAGAAGCTGGATTTCGCCCCATATTTGTTTTCTAAATCCATAATCCGGGTAAGATTACGGGCGGGATTACGCTTCTTATCAACTGTACTTAGCAACAAATTAATGAAGCTGCTCATGGCTTCTGCCATTGACTTACCCAATTGATGTTGCGATAATGTCTTGATTACTTTTTTGCTTATGCTTACTATGGGAAAGTTAACTTCG
>CAYNFT010000041.1:0-11818 GCA_964396535.1 uncultured Dehalococcoidales bacterium
GGTTACCTTGTTCATGTTAACGGTCCAGTCATCCTTGATAATGGTCTCGGACGCTGCCCCGGTGGCGACAAAGGTTAACCCTTCGTATTTCATATCGGTAAGAGTTTCTTGGTCGTACTGGCCGGGACCAATCTTGATGGTATAGTCCTTCCCAGCTTTACCTATAGCAGCCGTTATAGCTCCGCCTCCGGTCTCCTGCGTCATCAGTATATTGGCGGGGTTGTAGACCTCGACTATGCCCTCGAGCGGCGTAATCGTCGGCGTCTTTATGGAGTAAGAGGCTGACTCTACGGCAGTGGTCTCCTCGTTGGTCTTCACCGTCAGAGTATAGCTGCCGGCAGCAGATGGATTGGTAAGACCAGCGGTAATGGAAATCCGCACCTGAGCAGTGTCGCCAATCTTATCTCCTGTGGTGAGCCCCTGGGTAACCGTACGAAGGGTAGAATCGGAGCTAAAATTAGCAGTAACGGTTGCGGTCGTCCACGTTGAACCAACCCAGCCTGGTCCTGCAGCGATTGTAGCATTAACTGAGCTAGCTACCACAGTATCACTGGGGAAGGTTATGGTGATGGTATCATCAGGACCCAGTTCCTTACCTACAGTGAAGAAGATATTATAGGTAGCATCAGCCTTGCTGATTACATCATGGCCAGTAGCAAAAGTGACAGATGGCTGACTAAGGGCCATTACCGGAACTGCTGCAACCACCAGGCTGATAAGCAGAGCCAGGGTTAAGCCTACCCCCATTATTCTAGTAAATTTCTTTTTCATCGACCTTAAAAAATCCTCCTTAGTTTAGATATCCTTTATATGTCTCCATAAATACAAAAACACTTGAGGAAATCAATCCCCCCTTTCCAAATATGGAGACGAGGTAAGTGTCAAGCCATTGTTGAGTTTAAAAACTCTCTCCCTTGCGGGTTCTCACCATCGCATCACCTCCTTTCCAAAATACACACTGCCATCTGGCAAATGCTATTATTACTATCATAACATACTATATACATTTGTCAAGCGGGTTCCTCTTTATGTTAACAAAAAGGCTCACTTAATCTCACTATAGCACAAGGCTCTCATCTGTCAAGCCTTATCCAGAAATTATGTGGCACTCTTCTCCTACTGTGCACCATGACCTGGTCTGGCTAATAATCATGTATGACACAACTCATATATTATAACGAAAGAAAAGGTAAAAAGTTAGCTCTTAATTAGGGCGTTCTGTTTGATTATGGTTGATAAAAATGTCATTGCGAGGAGCGTAGTGACGAAGCAATCCAGGTCTCAGAGGAGGTTAGTAGGGATTCTTCGCTACGCTCAGAATGACAGGAAAATAGTGCTTTTAGAGCAAAGCCTGTCGAGTACAACTACAGGGGGTTCACCCTGAAGGGGGATAAAGGGGGATGGGGTTCTAAATGAAAACTTAAGGGGGGGTCAGGTTAATAAACAATCTCATCAGGATAAATTGACAGTCTCCCCAGCTAATAGTTACAATAAACGCTTAGTGTCTTTCATTTGTGCTTCTCTGATGCAGGTATCATTACCTCTCTCAAGCACGCCTCTATTTAAGTGAGCCAATAGTACAAAATGTTGAGCCCATCGATAGCCTTAATTTTATCCATTGTGGCCATCTTAATCCTGATAAGGGTTAAGATGCATCCTGGCTTTGCCATTTTTATAGGAGGTCTCACCCTCTCGCTGTTAGTCCTGCCGGCGCAAAGCATACCTTCCCTCATGTTTGAGGCTTTGTGGTCTCAGCAGGTGCCTCTGGGGGACCAGCAGACTCTGAAACTACTGATTGTAATTGCCAGCGCCCTTACCCTGAGCAGCCTGATGGAGGAAAAAGGACTATTGGCAAATTTAGCCGTTGCCATGGAGAGCATCGGCCCCAGATTAGCCATACATGTGGTTCCAGCCATCATCGGACTCGTTCCCATGCCAGCCGGGGCTCTGGTTTCGGCTACCTCCGTAAGGGGCTTGGCCAGAAGGTTACATCTGACTCCAGAACAGAGCACCTTCATTAACTACTGGTTCCGACACCTGTGGGAATTTGTCTTACCCGTATATCCATCAATCATAATAACCAGCGTATTGATAGGTACTTCAATCTTTTCAGTAATGAAAACACTAGCCCCGATAACTGCTTTGAGTATCATCTGCGGAGTGGCTGTCAGCTACAGGATACTGAAGGGGAAGACCTCCAAAACAAAAGGAGAATCGCCAAAGAAGATAGCCTACAACTTCCTCAAGGCTGCCTGGCCTATCCTCTTGCTTGTCCCGTCAATCCTATTGGGGTTGAATCCGATGATAGCTTTCCCCCTGACATTGGTTCTGTTAGCTGCGCAACAGAGAGTTAAATGGCCAGAACTATGGAAAGCGCTTAAATACGGCCTGAACCCCAAAATCCTGTTTCTGCTTTATTCCGTTATGTTGTTCAAAGTAATAATAGAAAGAGCCGACGCAGCAGGCGTCCTCATTTCAGACATGCAGGCTATAGGACTTCCCCCCATATTGATGCTGGCGGTACTGCCCCTGCTGATAGGTTTGGCTACAGGGATAAGCATGGCCTTTGTCGGTATTGCTCTGCCGCTACTGCTCCCCTACATCGCTTTAGACTCAGGCATCAGCGGCCCTGCTTTATTACTAGCCTTCGTCAGCGGCATGATGGGGATTCTTGTCTCACCTCTACACCTCTGCCTCATTCTCTCGTCAGAATATTTTAATGCCAATCTAGGCAAGGTATACAGGTATATTCTACCCCCTGTCCTGGTGATAGAAGCAACCGCCATAGTCGTCTATCTTATCGCAGGCTAACTTCTTTAAACCTAGCAAAGACAGCCAATCCTCGAGGTTGCTCGTCATGCACTTGGTCTTTACAGACAAATAATATCGGCGTAAAATATTCATTATAGGGACAAGCAGAAAGTCACTCGACAACCCAGAGTAGCCGCAACATGAAAATAAGGGATCTTTTGAAAATCAAGGGGCATACAGTAATCACTATTGGGCCAGATGCGACCGTTCAGGTGGCTCTCCAGAGGCTTGTTGAGAACAACATAGGGGCACTTCCGGTTTGCGATGAGGATGGTATGCTCCTGGGCATCATCTCCGAAAGAGATTTGCTTAAGGAGTGCTTAAGACATACCAGTGCTATGAGCAGAACCAGGGTGCAAGAGGTAATGACCCAGGATGTGGCGGTGGGAAGCCCTGAAGATGACTTGGAGTATGCTGCCAACGTGATGAGGAAGAAACGAATCAGGCACTTTCCTATAGTAATTGGGCACAAGCTTGAGTCAATAGTCTCAATGCGAGATATAGTTGACACGCAATTAAAAGAGGCCGAGGCAGAAGTCCGCTACATAGGGTTAATAAAGAAAACCCACCTTGGAAAACCATACTTACCCTGACCACTTTCTCACGCGAAAAGTGGGACACCTTAGCTTGTTTCATTACCTCGTTAAGTTCAAGTATTAGTTTTTTAATTCGTTGAAACACGCAGAAATAGAATTACAGACCTTTGACCATATAGTCGTTCTGTAAGTTATATCCAAACTCGGAGCGGTAGTATTCCCTGGCTCCGACCCCACTTAAAACCACCATCTGCCGGGCGCGAAATTCTTCTCTAGCAATCCTCTCTGCTTCAGTTAGCAACGCCCTGCCCAAACCCTTATGCTGGGCTGCTGATGGATTTTGCTGCTTCAGAGGAACTTCCGGACCATATACATGCAACTCTCTGATTAAGGCTAGATTTCCACTAGTCTCCTGCCCCAGCCTGGCTATAGGTTTAGATTGAATCCTCATCCGCAGCAATCCAAACAGCGTCTCTTTATCATCCTCAAAGGACAGGAGGATCTCCCTGCCATCTGAAGCCTCGTAATCCATTCTCGCCATCTGTGGCTCACCTATCTCCCAGCCATTCCGTGCCCGGTGACCATACTCACGACACCTGATACACTTACATTCAGTCCCCAGTTCTTTCATTCGCCGCCAGACAACATCCCGCAGCGAATCCTTTAAACCACCGACGATATATTCTGAAGGGATATCACGCAGTACCCGCGATATTCTGACATACTTCGGTATCATAGCCTTAATATCAGCCACCAGATTGGTCATTACATCGTTTGAGTATGGCTGATAACGTCCATCCTGATACCACCTTTCCAGTTCGGTGCCCTCAACCACCATCGTGGGATATATTTTCAAGCCGTCTGGTTTAAAGCGAGCGTCACTGAACAACTGCCTGGATAGCTCCAGGTCCTCCTCCGGGGTTGAGCCGGGTAATCCTGGCATCCAGTGGTAGTGCACCTTAAAAGCATGCTCCCGGAGCAACCGGGTAGCTCCAACCACGGCTTCCACTGTATGCCCTCTTCTTACCAGTTGGTAGATTTCATCATCCAAGGTTTGAACCCCAAGCTCTACCCTGGTAGCGCCAAACTCAAGCATTCTATCTATTTGCTCCTGCCCACACCAATCAGGCCTGGTTTCTATACACAGTCCAGTGCAACGATGGACGGCTTTCTCGTTAAGCAGCTTTGCCCCTTCCAGAGTAGCCGACTCTTCACCATTTAAGCCATCAAAGCAATCCTTAATAAACTGGTATTGATAGTCTTCAGGGTAAGCCAGGAAGGTGCCACCCATTACTATTAGTTCAATCTTATCAGTGGGATGCCCCATTTCGGATAGAATTCTTAATCTCAGCTTAACCTGCTCCCGGGCATCATAGTCACACTCTCTGGCTCGCAATACTGCCGGCGACGTTGGAGTATAGCTCTGAGGCGTGTCTGAAAAAGTGGGGCAATAGATACACTGCCCGGGGCATTTCATTGGCAGGGTCATCACTGCTACCGGAGTTACCCCGGATATTGTCCTGGTAAATTTTTTCATAGTATACTTTCTTGTATGCTTCCTTATATATAATGTAGATAACAGAAACAGTTTAGCAGATTAAGGCTTATAGTAACAAAAAACTCACCTCAACAAAGTAAAAGTTTTTCAGGTCTGCTTATTTAAAGGAGAATATAAGAGGGGTGAAGCCTTTCTTATAATATGCTTCCTCCTCTTCTTAGGGAGGAGAAGGATACTAATAGGAGAACTAGAGAGGCTTTACCCCTGAAGTGACAACTACAGTAAGTTAAAGAGGGGCGAAGCCCCTTTTAAAAATCATTTTCCCCTTCTCCTTGAGGGGAAGGGGATTAAGGGGATAGGGTGTCCAGAGATATATTCGACCAGATAGCACCGGGTTGGTATAACTTCAGGCACTGGACTATATTCCGCAGCGAACTGGAGGCGCTTGAACGCCGGTGGCAAAAAGGTAGCCTGCTCAACATTGGCTGTGCCCACGGACCTGATTTTTTACCCTTCAGGCAGAACTTTAACCTATATGGCGTGGACTTTTCCGCCCAGATGCTAAATTTTGCCCGCAAATACTCTCCAAAATTCGAATTCGCCGTCAACCTGTTGTTAGCCGATGTCTGTCACCTGCCTTTCGCTGAGGGAGTCTTTGACTGGGCAATCTCAGTAGCTACCTATCACCATATTAAAGGTAAGAATGAGCAGCAAGCAGCGCTTGAAGAACTGCTCAGGGTATTAAAGCCGGGTGGAGAAGCCTTTATCACCGCCTGGAACCACTGGCAGCCCAGGTTCTGGTTCGGTGGTAAGGAGGTAGCCGTACCCTGGCGGACAAAGGACAAAACCCTGTATCGCTATTACTACCTTTTCTCCTACCCAGAGTTAGAAAAGCTGGCAAAGCGAGCAGGTTTTCAGGTGCTCAAATCCTTCCCCGAAAGCTCGTATCGCTACCCCCTAAAATTCTTCTCCCGAAATATATGCCTGCTGGTGAGGAAGGGGGATTAAAATGCATATTTTAGGTTTTATTGGAGCTTATACTGTAGGCTCTGACTTGAAGTGAAATTCTACGCAAAATGAGCGTGAGATATACATATAATCTCTTTTTTAGTCACATTGACAAGACAATAAATTAGATATAGGATTTCTACAGGTGAACAACAATGAGTACAACGGACATAAGACCAGCTAAATACGTATTTCTGGATGTTGTGGCATATAGTAATAGAATTATTGAAGCACAATGTGATATTACTAGGATACTTAATGAGATAGTAAAGAGTACGATTAATAGATACAAGATAAGTAATGATTCTTTAATATATATACCAACAGGAGACGGAATATGCATAGCTCTTCTTGATGCTACATTAACATATGATATCCATATTACTATCGCATTGGAAATATTGCGTAGAATATGGGCATACGATAACCAAATAACAGACAAAATGAGGAAATTTGAAGTCAGAGTAGGTATAAATCAGAGTGATGATAATCTTGTAAGGGATATTAATGGAAGAGAAAACGTGACCGGTGCTGGAATAAACAACGCCAGACGCATTATGGACTTGGCTGATGCAAGCCAAATCTTGGTCAGTGGCACAGTATATGAGAATCTGCATCTACGTAAGAAATATTATGGAGCTTTTACTGGTAAATTTCAGAAAGTTGTGAAACACGGTCTTACCTTGGATATTTATCAACTCATAAGAGCAAATATAGCTGGGCTGAATACTAATCCTCCGTCCAGTCTTGTAAGTCTCCCTGAATCCGAGCCAAAGCTACCAAGATTTACAGCTTATTATTTTGCACACTCGATAAAGAATGAAAAGTTTATTCTAGCTAAAGCAAGGGAGAAGCCATTCCTTGTTATTTGGTTGAACCTATTACTTTGGTTTCTGGCTAAAGACTCTGAAAAGGCGTCAGAGACTACCCCTAGCAGCGTATATATTCAAAGAGTTATGCCTGATACTGGTTCCGATAGTATAGAGGGGCAACTCAAATGGTTTATTAATAACATTCCACATAATGTAGCGTTATATATTGGTTTTGTAATAGTAGATAATGCTGTACCTCAGTTAATCCAATATAGATATTTAGCTCAAGATAGTTCTAGCTTAATAGTAAACTCCGAAGGTAAGGAAAAGTTGAAAAAGGATTGGCCCGCAATCTGGGAAGATTTTAAATTAGATGAACTCTGTTAAGCCTCTAGCCTCTCCGTGAACCTCACCCCCTTAATCCCCCTCTCCTTAGGAAAGAGAGGGAGAATTTTTTTATTAAGAGAGGCTTCGCCTCTCTTCAACACTCCTTATTATTACCACCTGCTTTGAAGGAGAGGGGGAATGGTTTATAAGAAGGACGAAGTCCCTCTTCGACGCCCTATGGGATTAGAGAGGCTTCGCTTCTCTCTTGTCTACATTCTCCCTTCCCTCATTGAGGTTGTTTAGTAAGGGGATTTAAAAGGGGCTTCGCCCCTCTCAAAAACTCTCTTCCCTCTCCCCTTCCCAAGAGGAGAGGGATAAAGGGTAAGGGGTTGTAAGACATCTTCAATCAAGGGGAGGGGAACAGGGGGATAGTTTCCTAAATAATCTCTTCATATTATAGCTACATTATATATAGTATATATTGACAATGAAGTAGTTCATAACTATGATGAACAGACAGCGAAGCTAAGAGTATAAAAGGAGGTTTATGATGAAAGCAGCAGTCTGTTACGAAGTAAAGAAACCATTGATAGTGGAAGAGATAGATTTAGACCCACCGGGACAGGGCGAAGTGAAAGTCCGCCTAGCTGCGACAGCCATCTGTCACAGTGACCTTCATTTTATCACCGGGGATATGACTTCAAAATTGCCTGGTCTGCCTGGTCATGAATGTTCAGGTTACGTGGAAGAATTGGGAGAAGGTGTTACCTCGGTAAAGCCGGGCGACCATGTTGTTATGGCACCGGTATCAGGAGGTTGCGGACACTGCGTAAACTGTATGCTAGGGTTCCGTAACCTGTGCCAGGACAGGAGACCCTCGCAGCCCCATCATCACACCAAGAAAGGAGAAGATATTGCCCCGATGGCTGGACCCGTTGGCGGCCTAGGGGAATATACTGTTGTCAACCAATATCAGCTGGCTAAAATTCCCGATGATATGCCTATGGACAGGGCTGCACTTCTGGGCTGCGCCGTCATAACCGGGTTCGGGGCGGTGATTAACCGCGCCCAGGTTAAGCCTTTCCAAAGTGTGGCCGTGCTTGGATGCGGAGGCGTCGGTGTTAATGCCCTTCAGGGGGCAGCATTCTCTGGAGCCCATCCGATTATCGCAGTTGATATACTGGATAGCAAGTTGGAGACCTCCCGGACCTTTGGAGCGACAGATACAGTCAATTCGGCGAAAGTAGACGACCCGGTACAGGCAGTAAAGGATATTACAGATGGGAGGGGGGTTGATTACGCTTTTATTATGGTACCGAGTATTGAAGCCGTACGTCAGGGTTCTTCGATGCTAGGTCCGCGCGGCATGGAAGTCGTTGTCGGAATCACAAGGGGGGATTTGTCTTCCTTCACAGCGGGCGAATTCATCGGTGAGAAAACGCTTACCGGTAGCATGATGGGCTCGACACGGCTGCAACTGGATGTTCCCCGGTATGTTGCCCTTTACAAGGCAGGGCGTCTCAAATTGGACGAGCTAATCACCGGTCGATATTCCCTGGAGCAAGTTAACGAGGCAATAGAGTCTTCTAAAAGTGGAGAAGCACTGCGCAATGTGATTGTGTTCTAATAAGCCGGAAGGGCAGATTTCCACGGGCATGCCCGTGGGTGAATGTAACGGCAGCGATATGAGGTTAAATATATGAATAGACAGCAGAGGGGGATCCGACAAATGCTTATCCCAACAATTATAATAGCAGTACTCGCTATCGCCCTTACCATCATCGTTTACACCAGGGGAGGAGGAGAATATATTGTTGGCTTAAAAACAGCCGGGAATCTGCTGCTGCAAATCGCACCGCTGCTAATCTTCGCCTTTATAGTCGCTGGCATGATTCAAATTCTGGTTCCCACTGAAATAATATCCAAGTGGGTAGGTGCCGAATCTGGTTTCAGAGGTATCATGATTGGTACAGTGGTTGGCGGTTTTATGCCCGGTGGTCCCTACGTCTGTTTGCCCATGGCAGCCGGACTGCTGCGAGTAGGAGCCGGGGTTGGAACTATGGTGGCTCTCCTGACTTCCTGGTCATTATGGGGAATTAGTCGATTGCCTATGGAGGTAGGAGTGCTGGGATGGAAGTTTACCTTAATCCGTCTCGCCTGTACCTTTTTCTTTCCGCCAATAGCCGGACTGATAGCCAACAAACTCTTTTCCAGTGTCAGCGTTCCTTGAGTACGAAAATGAGATATACTATAAAAGGAGGGTATTATGCCGGTAGTTACCGTTGATATGTGGGAAGGACGCACTATTGAACAGAAGAAACAGCTCGCAGAGGGAATAACTTCGGTGATGACAGAAAAGCTCGGCATCTCTCCGGAGCATATAACTATTATCATCAGGGACAACCCCAAGCACAACTGGGCAACCGGTGGCAAACTTGCCTCGGAATAGTGCACAAGGTTGATAAGCACCCCCATATACATGGTATGCTTAGTAGGACTTAACTAAACCTTAGAACTGAGCAAGGGGACATTTATGGATTTTGGGGATATTGGAGAAAATATTCCGGTTATTGCCACCATAATCGGGCTTATACTATTGCAGTTGTTCCTCAGGCGGAGACGCAAACCAGAAACGACACAACAGGGAATTGTCGAGAACCTGCTGTCTGAGGTAAGACTTAATCTCAGGCTTGCCGAAGTCATCTCCTCCGGTCAGCAGATTAAAAGGTTCATGACAACTAGCTGGCGAATAAATAACAACAAGCTAGACTTCCTGGAACAGTCGTTACAGGTTACCCTAACTGATGCTTTTACGATAGCAGAAGATTTTAATCAGCAGGTAGCTGCTGCCAAAAAATACAAGTCAACCAGTTACACAGCCAGCATCGATGCGATTAAGTTGACAGAAAAACTCACCAAGAGCCGGGAGGGACTTGAAGAGTGGCTCCTGGCTAAGACAGGTACAAAAGAACCCGCTACAAAAACCCCCGGTATATTTGATGATTTAATAGGGAAAAGGTGAGGAGCTTCGCATTTTGACTAGCAGGTTATTAACCCGTTGAAAAGAACCGGTATCTTTTTCACCTACTTTCAGGGAGAGAGGCTAAAGGATTTTCCTCAGGCGCTGGCTGGTATCCTTGATAAGGAAAATGTGTTCTACTACGACGCTGTTTATGCCTCACGTAATGGACTTTACTACCTGGAGCCACTGTCCGAAGAGCTATTACTGAAGGTGCATTCTGAGGACATGGTACAAAGAGTGAAGCTGACCGGGGACTACGAATCAGCTTTATACTCTGCCGGAGGTACTGTACAGGCAGCCGATGAAATCTGGCAGGGGAAAATCGACAATGCCTTTGTCTTTACCAGCTTCGGCGACCATCACGCCGGTAGAAACTTCTACGGGGGAATGTGTTATTTCAACGGAGCCGCCTTAGCTATAAAGGCTCTCAGGGAGAAGGGGGTAAAGCGAGTGGCCGTAGTGGACACAGATTGTCATCATGCCGATGGTACCAGGGACATCTTCACTGATGACAAGGATGTGCTTCATGTATGCTTCTGCCACAGGGACTACTCTGACCATCAAAACAATGTAGACGTCCAGATTCCGTATCGCACCGCAGATGAGGAGTATCTCAGCAAGGTGAGACAGGAATTTGTGCCCAGGGTGGCAGTCTTTAAACCGGAGTATATTTTCTGGGAGTTTGGCTACGATGCTACCCGGGGAGAGTATGGCGACAAGGGCTTAACCAGGGATTGTCATCCCAAACTGGCGATGTTATTCAAAGAGGTAGCTGACAAAGTTTGTCAGGGTAGATTGATTACTATCCTGTGCGGTGGTTCAGGTCGGACTCTGGCTACTTATACTATACCCAGAATTATCGCTTGCCTGGCTGAGATGGACAGTTACCAATAAACTGGTAGCTAGCGAGCTATTTGATAGCTCGCTATTCCCCGTTTTCTGGAGTGAGCTTGCTTTAACTGCTGAAGATGTGCCTTAAATGAGGCTGAGGTAATATCATCAGTGGACATTATTAGACCATCTTCTCTGTTATCCGTGTAATAACCCCGACGCAAGCCTGCCTTGGTGAAGCCATACTTCGAATAGAGATTCTGTGCAGCAGTGTTTGAGACACGAACCTCCAGCGTGAGGATACCCGCCTTTAACTCCATAGCCCGGTCTACAACGGATATGATTAACAGTTCCCCTATCCCCTGCCGACGGTTTGCTTCCCGCACAGCGATACTGGTAATGTGAGCTTCATTAGCCATAACCCAGAAGCCAACAAAACCAATAATGTAATTCCCAACTGATGAGGATAACTCACCACCAGAGAAACGGTCGCGGCTAAAAAACCGCTTCAATCTAAAAGCCAGCCCGGTCAAGCCCTTCTCTGAAGAAGCTTTCCCCCCAGGCTTCTCAACTAAGCTCTCTTCATCACAGACCACGATATAATGGGATAACTGGTTGCGCAGTTCACGCTGGTAGTTAGGCGGCGGCCACTGGGTAGGGAAAGCTTCACGGTCAATTTCAGTAACCTGAGCAACATCTTCCTTACGCATCGGACGCACATAATAAGGCAAGTTTGCATCCCCTTTCAGACACACCTAGTAATATATGTTTACGCCTTTTAATACGACTTCTTTTTCAGAATTATTGTAACACATTCTGCTTATCATCGAAATACATAGATTACAAAGCTATCTTTTCGCCTTTTTATTCGTTATACTATATGCACGGGGTAACACCTTAATTACCGGCCGGGCGAACCTAAAATTAGACATAGTCCGGCTCTGGACGGGGGTTGTCAGGTGCAAGAAGAGGA
>CAYNFT010000041.1:11828-13220 GCA_964396535.1 uncultured Dehalococcoidales bacterium
ACACCTTATTATAGCTAGACCAAAGCATATAATAATGTCGAGGTCTAGCTAACGGGGGTTGTCAGGTGCAAGATGAGGAGAGCCTCGTCCAGCGAGCCAAGCAGCGAGACCAGAAGGCTTTCGCCCAGTTGTACGAGGAGTATTTCGACAGGATTTATCGTTATGTGGCTCTCAAAATAGGAGATAAGACGGAGGCAGAGGACATGACTCAGCAGGTCTTTCTCAAAGCCCTTCAGTCTATTTCTTCCTTCAAGTGGAAGGGGATTCCCTTCTCTGCCTGGCTGTACCGTATTGCCCATAACCAGGTGGTTGACTATCTGAGAAAGAAGAAAAATCGCCCGGCTACTCTCCTTGATGATTCGCTGGTTAGCAGCAACAGTGATAGTAACCCACAGCTAATGACCGAGCGTAACCTGGATATTGAGCAGCTGCTATCAGCCACCCAGCGGCTGACCGAGGCACAACGCGAGGTAATTTCCCTGCGTTTTGCTGGCGAGCTATCAACTGCCCAGGTAGCTAAGATTATGGGCAGAAGCCAAGGGGCAATAAAAGCCTTGCAGCATAGTGCAATAGTGGCTCTACGCAAGGCACTATTGGTAGGAAATAATGAGCAAGTCCAGAGAATTTGATAATGCCCTAGATGAATGCCTAGAGCGTCTGCTGGTTAAGGGCGAAACCATAGAGCAATGTCTAAAGAGCTTCCCGGAGCACGCAGATGAGCTTAAGTCATTGCTTGAGACAGCTTTGTCCACCAAGCAGGTGTCATCCATTCAGCCTCGCTCTGAGTTCAGGGACAAAGCTAGATACCAGTTCTACTCGGCACTCCAGGAGATGGAGCATAAGAAGAGGCGGCCTTTCTTTAGCTGGGGTTGGCAGCCACGATGGGCAACAGTGGTAGCCATCGTCCTTGCCCTCCTTCTGGCTTGCGGCGGTGGTACAGTGGCTACTGCCAGCGGCAGTATGCCCGATGACCTTCTTTACCCGGTAAAGCTGGCTACCGAGCAGGTGCAGCTTACTTTTACTTTCTCCGATATAGGCAAAGCAGAACTAAACGCCAAGCTGGCAGATAAGAGAGTAGCAGAAATCGTTTACCTGGCTAGCGAAGGTAATTCAGAAAAAATAGAGCTAACTGCCCAGCGCCTTGATGGCTACCTGACAGAGATTGCAGATTTGTCCTCGACTCAAGAGGTAATGGTTGGTGTAGCGGTGACACCGGAAGTTGAAGAAACACCAGCAGTTGAAGAAGCAGCGACGGCTGAAGAAGTACCCGAAGAAGCAAGGGCAGTTGAAGAAGAACTTGGCCCTAAAGAAGCGACGGCATTTGAAGAAGTACCTATCCCTGAAGATGCGACGGCATTTGAAGAAGTACCTATCCCTGAAGATGCGACGGCA
>CAYNFT010000041.1:13320-17882 GCA_964396535.1 uncultured Dehalococcoidales bacterium
TTTGAAGAAGTACCTATCCCTGAAGATGCGACGGCATTTGAAGAAGTACCTGGCCCTGAAGATGCGACGGCATTTGAAGAAGTACCTATCCCTGAAGATGCGACGGCATTTGAAGAAGTACCTGGCCTTGAAAAGGCCGGGCGTGGTAAGGAAGCACCCGTCAAAGTTGACCGTCGGGCCAAGTTAAAGAAAACTATGGAGCGTCAGGCTAATAACAATACCGCCCGTCTGCGCGCTTTATTGCAAACAGCCTCAGCATCGGCCAGGCCTGCCCTGCTGCACGCAATTGCCGTTTCAGAGAACGGCTATAAGAAAGCCCTTAAGGCTTTGGACTAGCCACAATGGAGGTTCTTACAATCCCTTCGGTTCGCCACTGACTTCCTCTCGATATTCCATCCTTTATTGCATACTCTTCCCCCACTTTTCAGGGTTTTCTCCTTAAGAAAACCCGTAAACCCTTTTTAAATCTTAACAGGATTTTAGTATTTGGCTGTTATAATTTTAATTAGAAACCTAAATAAATATAGTAGAAAGGAGGTGAAACAGAAATGTGGCGGAGCAAGAAGCTTATTATTGGTCTGGTAGCTACCACACTGCTGGTCAGCGCATGCATAGGTGGGGTAGCCCTTGCTCAGGAAAACGAGGAGGAAAGCCAGTCCGAGGCACCCATCAATACTCTGTGGGACAAAGTCGCAACAATCCTGCAGGACGATGGCGTTAATATTACTTCGGAGCAGTTACAAACCGCCTTCTCCGAGGCACAGGAGCAACTTCGAACTGAAGCCTTACAAAACCGCCTTGAGGAACTTGTAGCCGAGGGGAAAATAACCCAGGAACAGGCAGACGAATATCTCAAGTGGATGGAGGCTAAGCCCGATGTTCCGCTTGACTTTGGCTTTCATGGTCGCGGCGGCTTCCGCGGTATGGGTGGAATGCGTGGCTGGGGTGGGCCTTGCATTCCCACCGAATAATCGAGCGGACTCGCCGAACCCGTATTTTAGCTGACAACGAGGAAGAGAGGGAGAAATCTCCCTCTCTTCCTTAATAAATTTCTTTATTAGAGAAAAGCCTCCTAGAACTAACATTTCCTTAACATTTACGTTATAAAATTATATATAATGAATCGCTAAGGGAATGGAAGATGGCAGGCAAAAGGGTTTTGGTAGTCGATGATGATGTAAAAACAGTGGAGCTAGTCAAGCTTTACCTCAACCGAGACGGCTACCGGGTACTTACTGCTTATGATGGCACCGAAGCGTTGCGCCTGGCTCGTGAAAGCCACCCTGACCTCATCGTTCTGGACCTCATGCTGCCTGGTATCAATGGACTCGAAGTATGCCGTACCCTCAGAGCCGAATCCGATGTGCCAATCATTATGCTTACTGCCAAGACTACTGACCAAGACAAGCTAACGGGCCTTTCTCTGGGGGCGGATGATTATATTACCAAGCCCTTTAGCCCCAGAGAGTTAGCCGCCAGAGTGCGGGCAGTACTCAGACGTCTACCAGGAGAGCGTGGTCCCGATGAAATCAAGTGCGGTAAGCTTACCGTCAACTTCCTCAAACACGAGGCATCTATTGATGGCAAACCTCTAGGTCTCACCGAGGTTGAATTCAAGCTACTGGGCGTTCTTGCCAAAGAACCGGGCAGAGTTTTTAGCCGGGCAGAGCTTATTGACAAGGCCCTTGGCTATGGTTTTGAGGGCTTTGACCGCACCATTGATGTTCATATCCTCAACCTGCGCCGAAAGCTTGAGCCAGACCCGAGCCATCCCAGATACATAAGGACAGTTTATGGAGCTGGCTACAAACTCACAGAGGTGAGTAATGACAGGTAGACTTCAGTTTCGTTTCCTCATAGCTTTCACCGCAGTAATATTAGTTACTATCGGGGCAGTATTGTTCTTCGTTAATCAGGCAACGCAGGATGAAATCCGCCGATTTGAGGAAAGGGTTGACCAGATGCGCACAGCCAGGATGGAAACGGAGCTATCCCACTTCTACCACGTTAACAGGGGTTGGACGGGAATTCAACCCTTCATCGAGCAGTGGGGTAACCTCTACGGGCAGCGAATTGTACTCACCGATAGCGAAGGGGCGGTAGTAGCTGACTCTCAGGGAGAACTCACAGGAAAGTATAACCCAGGCTCATCAGGCAGCCCCCTGCCTGCCCTATGGCAGACAGGGGCAATCGGTACGCTTTACGTTACCCCGAAATCTTCAACGGAATTGGGCTTTGAATCACTACAAATCCTTTTCCGAACCATAGGACTCTATTTCCTCTGGGGAGGCTTGATTGCAGTTGCCATTGCCTTGATAATCACCTTTTTCCTGTCGCGGCGTATTTTGGCCCCGGTCAAAGCTCTTACCTATGCTGCTGAGCGCCTCGGGCGTGGTGATTTTACGCAAAGAGTAGAAGTGAAGGATAGAAGTGAACTTGGTGAACTGGCTAATACCTTTAACTCCATGGCCAATGACCTGGAACGCGCCGAGCAACTACGGCAGAACATGGTAGCCGATATTGCCCACGAACTTAGAACTCCGCTATCTAACATCAAGGGATACCTTGAAGCGACTCGCGACGGTGTGGTTAAACCAGATGCGGATACTCTCCACAAGCTTGATGAAGAGGCGACTCTACTGTCACGACTGGTTGATGACCTTCAGGAGTTGAGTCTTGCTGAGGCAGGTGAACTGAAATTGGTTTGCCATGCACAAGACATTGCTAATTTAATTAACCAGACCGTGGCAGCAATACAGGCTAAAGCGATAGCAAAGGGGGTATCGATATCTGCTGAGTTGCCAGACAAGCTCCCACCGGTGAACATCGACACCTATCGAATAGGTCAGGTCTTGCGTAATCTTCTGGAGAATGCAGTAACTCATACCGACACAGGCGGTTCTGTTACTATAGATGCCGGACAGCAGGATAATTGGGTATGGATAAGTGTTATTGACACTGGCGAAGGTCTCCCCGCTGATGAACTGCCCAATATCTTTGAACGGTTCTACCGGGTGGATAAATCCCGCTCCAGAGCCACCGGCGGCAGTGGCCTGGGACTCACCATTGCCAGGCGTCTAGTAGAAGCCCATGGCGGCGAAATCAAAGTGCAGAGTGAACCTGGAAAGGGAAGCAATTTCTCATTTACCCTCCCTATATCAGAGTAATTCAATAATATTATTATCAGACCACAAAAATCTTCATAATTACTTACATTTCTCAGCCACACTTATTACAGAATTAAATTCTTAATCTTACTAGTATACTAAATAGCACCAACTTTCCACCATTTTAGGCACTTTAGGCACCGAGATTGGCACTTTTAAGTGGTAATATTCATTATAGCTTAACAGGAGTATCATTTTTTGTCATCAAATAATCTACGTTCTTCTTGCATCAGAAAGACAAGCGTAAAGGGGGTGATAACTGGTAAAACTAAGATAGTAAGCGTTAGTATAACGCCACACTAAAGTTACAGACAATCACGATTAGCGCTTATAAGTGAACCTGGTTAAAAGAAATATAGAAAGGAGAATTTGTTATGAAAAGGATAATAGTTACCACATTGGCACTAACTCTGCTAGTTAGTTTGGCAATAACTGGTACGGGCTGCAAGCTCACTGACTGTTTCTTTATGTGTGCTAACCCATCGATTGATATTGAGGTACAAGTCTCAGTAGATCATGGCGAAAATTGGATTGATGCTGATAGTCTAGCAACCGCTCCTGATATAGTTGTGGGTGAGTGGGTAAAGTACAAATATATTGTAACGAACACCGGTGACGTCGAACTGACCAACATCACAATAATTGACCCCCTCTATGATGACAGTGGAGAATTTGCTGCTAATGTAATGTCCATGATAATCGACCCCTTACTCCCTGGAGCTTCCTTCGAAGGCAAAATTGGGTGGTGGTATCCTAATTTACTAGCTCTTGAGGGACTACACACGATTACGGCTACCGCTACTGGTGATTACATTGGAGTCACTTATTTGGATAGCGACGACGCTTGTTACATTGGTATCAGTAGCCCCTAATGACACCTTCAAACACCGGCCAAACTAAATAACTGTTTAAACAAGGTTTGCTTAAGCGGTGGTATCAAATACCACCGCTTAAGTCTTCATACCGTCATCGCAGGTTTATTTTACTCAATTATTTGAGTAAAATCCAGAAGAGCATAATTTCTTAGGAAAGTACTAGCCTCCAGGTATGAAATTCGGCGCCCCTTTTTAGTGAACAGTGGATAAGACGTCACTTTTTCGGTTGAGCAGATATTATGTGGGCAAATTGACTCTCAAAAATTACAGGAATAAAATATGTTTGAAAATGTGCTAAATAAACGAGGCAAGAAGCTTGTTAGTAACCTTTATTGATTTAAGAGAGTTTCTCAATCAGGGAGAGGACCTATATCGTGAGTTCAAACCCAAACTCCAAGGGTATCATGAGGAAGTTGGACATACATTATGTGTCTATGCAAATGACTTGAACTGGGCGGGCGGCGGATACGTTTTCTTTGGAGTAAATAACCAAAGAACAGCTGTTGGAACATACGAAGAC